>JAICKD010000470.1 GCA_025928125.1 Ktedonobacterales bacterium | reverse complement strand
GGCCGCGCAGGCGGCCTTTGCGGCGACACGCAGTGACGCCCTTAGCAGCGGCTTTAGCCGCCAGCGCCTTCACGCCCCCACATAGCGGGCGTAGATTGTGCGGGCGACGGCGGGATCGGCGGTTCCCTTGATGATCGCGCGGGCATCGGGGAAGACGGTCACCTCGTAGCCATCGACGCGCAGCCGCAGCAGAAAATCGTTGCTGGCAACCTCGCCAGCGGGCCGCAGCCGCTCCGCCAGCGCGCCGAGATCGAGCGCCGACGCCATCTTTTGGGCCGGGCGCACCTGCACCGCGTTCCGACCGCAGAGACTCACACCGCTCTCATCCAGCGGCGCATCCAGATACTCATAGTTGCCGAGGCCGCAGGTCGGGCAGTCAGGCGAGCGTGGCAATTCGACGCGCTCGAACGTGTTTTCCCAGAGGTCGATCCATGTCAGCCCGCGCGCCAGTTGCTCGCTGCCCACAAGCAGCTTGAGCGCCTCGGTGGAGGCCATGCCCGTGATAACACCGACGATGCCGTTGAGCACGCCCGCCGTATCGCAGGTGGGCGTTGTGCCAGGGAGCGGACGGTCGGGGAAAACGCAGCGCAGGCAGGCGGTCTCGCCGGGCAGAATGGTCATCGTCACCCCATAGGCGGCGATCACCGCGCTATAGATCCACGGAATGCCCGCCTTCACACAGGCGTCGTTGAGCAGATAGCGCGTCTCGAAGTTGTCGGTGCCATCGAGGACGACATCGATGCCATCCAGCAGCGATTCTATCGAATCGGCGGTGATGTCGCTCACATGGGCGTCGACGGTCACCAGGCTATTGATGCGGCGCAGCGCGCGCTCGGCGGCAATAGCCTTCGGCAGCCCATCCAGCGCGTCCTGTTCTTCATAGAGCACCTGGCGCTGCAAGTTGTTCCCCTCGACGAAGTCGCGGTCAACCAGCCGCAGGTAGCCCACGCCTGCCCGCGCCAGCGAGTTCGCCAGCACACTGCCCAGCGCGCCGCAGCCAGCGATCAGCACGCGCGCCCGGCTGAGGCGTTCCTGCCCGGCGGCGCCGATGCCGCTGAAAAGGGTCTGGCGCGAGTAGCGCTGCTCGGCGGAAAGGCCGCGGGCGGCAAATGGGGATATTTCCGCCTCAACTGGAACATTTGCCCCGGGCGTAACGTCTAAAGAGTGAGTATCTGTAGAGTGGGTGTCTGCGTGAAGCATGTCGGGCGCCTCCTCGGGTAGTGGGTCTGATGTCATGGCCTATGGTAACTTCTGTTTCGAGTAGCCAGGCTCACCGTATGGTGGTTGTTTGCAGGTTTCGCTTGGGTTTCTCATCATGTTCTCGGCGGCATGACTGATAGTGGTAACCAGCCAGTAGCGCCTATGTCGCATATGCCTCGGCACGGGCGGACGGACGCGAAAATTTGCCCGCCGCGCCGCGTCATTCCAATAGTACTATGCCACATAGGGTAGGCTGGTACCTTTCGTGTGGCGACTTGGCGGAGATTCAGGGCTATGCTACTATTGTCCGCAACAAGTTCGCGGAATGCCTGATCTTCTCGGGCGCGGAACTGGTGGGCTGCCGGGCGCAGCATGCAGGGTCGCTGATGGCGCTGGGAGGCGGTGGTGTATGGCAGAGGCGGTGCCAGTAATGAACGCACAAACGGCGGACGCGCAGCAAGCGTCTGATGTGCAAAAAAAAGTGCTAATCATAGATGATAGCCCGATGATTGTTGAGCTGATTCGCAGCGTTGTCACGATGACCGGTGCATATGACGTGGTAGTCGCCTACGACGGCGTCGCGGGCCTGGAGAAGTTTTACCAGGAGCAGCCAGACTGCGTCATCGTCGATGTGAAGATGCCCCGTATGGATGGATACCAGGTGGTGCGGTGCATTCGTGGCGATACCGCCTCGGCGAATACGCCTCTCATCATTCTCAGCGCGCTCAACGAAGAAGTGGATCATCTGACCGGGCTGCTTTCCGGCGTCGATGAATACCTTGCCAAGCCGTTCAAGCCGAGCGCGTTGTGCGCGACCCTCGAACGGGTGATGAATATCACGCCAGAAGAGCGCGTACATCGTATCGAGAATCTGGCTGCGGCGGATTTCGACTACGATCTGGTTGTCGATGATGAGGAGTCATCCAAATAGGGGGTGTGACTCCCGGAGCGCACGTGTTGTGCGTTCCCATTCTACATAAGCGGGTGGTGGGATGCAGATGCCCTGCATAGCGTCTGGGGGTGGAATGTGGTGGCGCGACCAACTCCGGAGTGTAGCATGTCTGTTCTCGTCGTAGATGCCGATACCATACAGCGCGATTCGCTGCGAGCCATCCTCGGCGAGCAGTATGCGCTGACTTTCGTCGCCGGGCTGGGCGAGGCACTCCGCATGGTGCGGGAGCGTCGGCCTGATCTGCTGGTGAGCGAGGTTGATCTCTCCGACGGCACTGGTCTTGAGCTGTGCCAGCGGATTCGCGAGCTGCCAGGTGGCAGGCGAATGCCCATCATGCTGGTGACGCACCGTTCAAGTACGGCGGATAAAGTAGCGGGATTCCAGGCAGGCGCCGACGACTATGTGGTCAAGCCGGTTGATACTCGCCTGTTCTCGGTGCGGCTCCGGCTGCTCTTCCGCCTGAAGGGCATCGAGCGACCGCGTGATCTTCAGGCGCCGCGGTAAGAACGCCTAACAAAACAGTCATGCCCCAGTGGCAAAGGTGGGAGTAGGCCACCTTCGCGGCATGAATGCCGCGGCTAAGCATGCGGTTTTGAGAGGAACGCTAAGCCTGAGCCACGTATTCTCAATAACTCCTTCCGTGCGATCATATCGCCCTGTTGTGCTCGTCTGGCGTGCGTTACTACACGAAACGACACGAACACCAGGGCGCTCCACAACGCCTGTGTTTGCTATCACCTCGTCTCAGCGGATACACTGTGCCGTACGCATGCAGCAACATAGCGCTGGAAATCAAGTGACGCTGTGTGTCTGGCATGTGAATGTGTGGCAGGGCCGGGGGATGCGCTCCTCCGCCGTGTATCCGTCCGGGAAGGAGGCGCGTGGCGTAATGGCCGCGCGGAGCAGCATGGACACGATGGATGATCTCCGCTTCGACCGTCACTTCCGCACTCCCAGCTCCGAGGGCTACTACCTCGTGCGCGGGCAGACCCGCATCGGGATGGTTGACCTGCATTTCACCTCGACTACAGTCCACGGCACGCTGATTATCGAGCAGGAGATGGAGCGCGACGCGCTGGCCCAACTGATCGAGCGCATTGATGAGGATCTCGTCCTCTCCGCCGATACCCCGCGCGATGATTTCCTCGTCAGCGTCTATAGCGGCAAGGAGGTCGGCTTCTTCAACGACACCTTCCGCGCCGATCAGGACGACCTAGTCGCCGACCTCGACGAAGACGAGGATGACGAAGACGACGAGTTCGAGGACAATGACGACCTGGAGGAATAGGAGCACCTGCCTCATTGGCAGATGCCCCTCTTGTATCTAGACCTTCGCCACATCAGCTATTTGGGGTGCACGGCTTGTTGATGTTGGCCGTATTCTGGGCGTTCGTCGTGGCATAGAGCGTTACACCGTTGCAATCCTGGACGAAGTAGAAGTACTTCGAGATGCTGGGGTTCGTCGCCGCCTCGATCTCTGCCCAGAGTGGCGCGGCAATCGGCCCAGGCATCAGACTCCCGTTTGTGGTGACATTGGTATTG
>JAICKD010000061.1 GCA_025928125.1 Ktedonobacterales bacterium | reverse complement strand
GTGCCAGGCATTGCGCCCGACGCGCGCGCGATTCCGATTCCGCCGCGCATCTTCGATATGCCCATCGAGGAGCTTGACCTGACGGTGCGGGCCTATAACTGCCTCAAGCGCAGCGGCATCACCAAGGTCGGCCAGATCCTCACCATGACTGAGGAGGATCTACTCGCCGTGCGCAACTTTGGCGAGAAGAGCCTCAACGAGCTGAAGGATAGCCTGAAGGAGCGCGGTCTCTTGCCCAACCAGGCGCAACTGGAGCGGTACAACGAGAACAACTTCAACGGCGCGCATGGGTATGGCGACGACGATCTCGATGAGGACTTCGACGTATAGCGCATAGCGCGCCTTGATGACGGCGACTGGTTCGGCCAGATCGCCGCCTGATTTTGCAGGAGTGTAAAACGTGAGACATCGGATGGCGGGCAACCGCATCAATATGCCGGAACCGCGGCGGCGCGCGGCGGTTCGGAGCATGGTGGATGGGCTGTTCATCTGGGAGCACATCAACACCACTGACGCCAGGGCAAAGGTGGCGCAGGGCGAGGCCGAGCGGCTGATCGCCATCGCCATTCGCGGCCACAAGCGCTCCTCGGAGCACCTGAACGCTGTCGTGCCGGATAGCGAGACGGCGGAGCGGGTGCTGGAGCTGGCTCGCCGCGCGCGCTTCTCGCTCGACGAGTCGGTCCCGAGCAATGAGGAACGCGCCCAGGCAGGCAAGTATCCGCTCAGCCCGGACGCGCGCAAGCGCAGAGAGGACCGGCTGGCCGCGCTCAAGAAAGAGATGCTCGGCATCATCAAAGATCATGACGAGGCGCAGGCTGCCCTGACCGCCGCCCGCGAGGCGATGGCCATCGAGCTGCACGCGCGCCGCATGGTTCTCAAGCGGCTGCCGCGTGAAGTGACGGTCAAGAAGATTTTCGAGCAACTCGTGCCGAAGTATTCGGGACGCCATGGCGGCTATACGCGCATCACCAAGCTGGGTACCCGACGTGGCGACGCCTCACTGATCGTCAAACTCGAACTGGTCTAGTTCACTCTAGCCCTGGTCTGGAGGTCTGCCGTCGCATGCGACTGGCTGCGCTTGTTGCGTATGATGGCACGGACTTCAAGGGGTTCCAGCGCCAGGCTCCCGAACGTGGGCGCACAGTGCAGGGATGTCTGGAAGCCGCGCTGGCGCAACTGACCAGCGTCGCAATTCCGGTAGAAGGCGCGGGCCGCACCGATAGCGGCGTTCATGCCAGCGGGCAGGTAGTTACCTTCTCGTCGGACGCCAGCCATCGCGAGGCTACCTGGCTGCGGGCGCTCAATGCGCTGCTGCCAGCGGATATCGCGGTGCGAGCGGTGCGGCGGGTGGATGACGGCGTTCACGCGCGCAAGAGCGCGCTGGCGCGGAGTTATCGCTATCGCATCCTGTGCGATCCGGTGCGCGCGCCGCTTCGTGAGCGGTATGCCTGGCGCGTTCATCAGCGGCTGGATGTCGCGGCGATGAATCAGGCGGCTGGGCGATTGCTTGGCGAGCACGATTTTGGCGCGTTCGGCTCCAGCCCGCGCGATAGCCGCGCCGATGGCTACCGGGGGCATACGGTGCGGACGCTGCTCCAGGTGGAGTGCGAGTGGCGCGCGCCGGAGGGTGATAGGCCGCCGGATGAGGTGGAGTGTCGCTTTACGGCGAATGCGTTTTTGACGGGTATGGTCCGACGGCTAGTCGGCACGCTGGCGCTGGTTGGCGACGGGCGGTTATCAGTGGATGACTTCCAGCGGATACTGGAGGCACGCGCGAAGGCGCATCCGGGGATTCTCGCGCCCGCGCAGGGACTTTGCCTGACGGGCGTTCACTACCCTGCGGGCCTGATCGACTGGGATGTTACAGAGGTAGCGCCGCCGGAAGATTCGGGCGCGTAGCTGGTGGGAGCACAGACGGTTGTGCGAAATGGAGAAGAATAGGGTATGAATCCGAAGACGTATAGCGCCAAGCTCGATGATCTCGATCCGCGCTGGTATGTGATCGACGCCGAGAACAAGGTGCTGGGGCGACTGGCGACCGAGATCGCCATGGTGTTGCGCGGCAAGCTCAAGCCGACCTATACCCCACACATGAACGGCGGCGATTTCGTCATCGTCGTCAACGCCGCGAAGGTGGCCGTGACCCGTGGCCGCGAGGACAAGAAGGTCTACTATCGCCACTCTGGTTATCCCGGCGGCCTGAAGGAAGAGACGCTGCGCCAGGCGCTCGCGAAGCACCCCGAGCGTGTCATCGAGCGCGCGGTGAAGGGCATGCTGCCCCACAACCATCTCGGCGCCGATATGCTGCGCCGGTTGAAGGTCTATGGCGGTCCGGAGCATCCGCACGCGGCCCAGCAGCCCAAGCCCTGGGCGCGCCCGACGGCAGAGGCGATTCTCGCCGAGCAGCAGGCGGCTGAGACTGAGGCTGAAGAGGCAACGGCGAAGAAGTAGCCACACGTTATAGCTGGCAATCATTCGGAGGAAAGACACCTTGGCAGAGAATCTTGGGCCGTACTTCTACGGCACGGGGCGGCGCAAGACCGCCGTGGCGCGCGTGCGCCTGCATCCCAACGGCGACGGGCGCATCATCGTCAATGGCCGCGACGCCAGCGAGTATTTTGGCCGCGAGGTGCTGATGATGCAGGTGCGCGCCCCGATGCGCATGCTGGACCTCAATACCGGCCAGTTCACCATCTCGGTGAAGGTCGTCGGCGGCGGCACGAGCGGCCAGGCTGGCGCGGTTCGTCACGGGCTGGCGCGCGCGCTGGTGCGGCTGGACGAGGCGAACAAGCCCGCGATGCGCAAGGCTGGCTTCCTGACGCGCGACCCGCGCATGAAGGAACGCAAGAAGTACGGCCTCAAGCGCGCCCGCAAGGCCCCGCAGTACACCAAGCGGTAATTGCGCCTGGGCGCAGACAGAACGATACCCCCTCCGAGCGCGGCAGGGGGTATTTGTGTTGCCATGTGGTAATTTGCGATGTCAGTCGTTCCAGGCAAATCCAACGTAGGCAACCGCGAGCCCGATGACGCCAACAAAGACTGCGACCAGGAGGACGATGCCGACTTCGTTCCCGACAGAAGAGTCAGTGTAAAAAACCCTGACGACGACATCAAGCAGCAGAAGCACAAAACCAGCAAACACGAGTATGAAACTGAACAGCATAATAATGAGGCCAAAGAGCAGCCGCTTCACGCTTATAGTACTCAACCATATCTCCTTCCAATCGCAGCCCACTTGCAGCAGCCAGCATCATTATAGCAGTTGCATCAACCGACCAGCCATTCTCAGCGCACGCACGGACTAGTAGTGAAGTGTCCCTAGTGAAAGCATTCGTCTTGCAGCATACGGCCACGAACAGGCAAGAAAATGCTCCCGACCGGTGGTGGCCAGGAGCAGGTGATAGAGCAACGATGATCGAGTGTTATCTGGCGCGGCGGCCCTCGAGGCGGCCCAGCAGACGTGGCCAGAAGTACGCCGCCAGCGCGCCCAGGATGAGCGCTATCGAGCCGGTGATGGTGAGGGCGTTCGAGTCGAACCAGTTCTTGTTCTGGAAGACGTTGACCGCCAGCAACTGATAGATCCAGAGCGCCAGCGCGAAGCCACCAATCACCGCAAAGCCGATGGCGGCAATCGTCGTCAGGCGTGCCTGGGAGTCACTCGGCAGGATGAACCCCTGGAGCGTGCGCACCGAGAAGAACGCGAAGAAGGCGACCATCGCCAGCAACAGCGCCGCGACAATCCAATTGCCGACCGCCGGAATGTTCCCGATACCGAAGAGAATCAGGAAGGCGATCACCACCAGGATGCCGACCAGCACGTAGGGCGCGCGCGTGCCGAAGGGGCTAAGCGCCATATTGACGCCCGCCAGCGCCGGGGCCGCCCAGAGCAGCCGCCCGTTGAGCCGCTGCGCCGTCAGATACTCGCCGTAGGACCGCCGCCACTGGCGCTTCTTGAAGTAGATGCGCCCGCGCAGACTATGCGTATTGGCGCTGTTGAGCGCTGGATTCTGCCGCTCGGCGGAGTCGAGCGCGTCGATGGCGTCGTCATAGCGCCGCACATCGACCAGCGCGTTGGCCTTGATGACCTCCGTCTGGGCAAGCGCGCCCGGCCCAAGCGTCGTCCGGCCATAGCGAATCGCCGAGTCGGTTGCCCCTACTGCGCCCGCCGGGTCTTTATCGCTCATCAGGATGACGGCGCGCATCAGGTGGGCGTTGGGCGAGCGTGGATCGAGACGGCAGGCCTCTTCGATCTCGGCGCGGGCCGTCTTGAAGTCGCGCTTGGAGGCCATCACCTCCGCAAGTTGCACATGCGCATTGGCGTTGCGTGGGGCAAGCTGGATCGCCCTGCGCGCTGTCTCCTCCGCCTCGGGCGGGATACGGAAGCCGCTCTGCTGTGTCAGTGCGGCGGAAAGCGAGAGCAACGCATCCACATTCTTGGGCTGCTCGCGCACCACCCGGCGGATTTCGGCCAGCGCCTCGGTGTTGCGCCGCAGCTGTAATAAAATCTGCCCCAGCAGCAGGCGCGCCGAAGCATCGTCGGGGCGGCGTTCCAGCTGCTTGCGCGTCAGCCGCTCGGCCTCCACCGCGTCGCCGTTGGCCAGCGCCAACTTGGCCTTGCCCAGCGGGCCAGCCGGAACCATACTGGCGCCCTGGTTGCCGCGAAACGACATTCGATTCATAAGGGTGTCTTCGTCCTTCTCCCCCCGGCGCCATCCGCGACAGCGAGGACACTGCATGACTGCATGATGCAGGGAAAATAACAGAATGCGTCCACCAAGCATGCGCCGGGGCGCATATTATCTTCTATTATACTCTGTGAGAGGAAAGAGCGGAATCTTTCCGGGCCTAAAGCCTCAGGAACGCCATCGTGGCTGAGAGGCGCAATCTGGATACGGAAAACATCACAAACACCACACGACCTTTGCCCGGCGCGCCAAAGTAACACCAGATGAGCATCAGGAGGCTAGCATCTGGCGCGGCGCTTAATCTCTCTGACGCCTCGGCATGAACGCCGAAGCGTGCGCGCAGCATTCACGCAGAATGTGCGCAGAATGCAAAGAGGAAAATCGACGCTAGAAACCGGACAGTGCGCCGCCTCGGACCTGGTGAGGAACCAGAGGATATTGACATGGCGGCGCCGGAACTACGTCGCGCCGAAAGAATTTCGAGACATCAGACGTCCCACTAAGCGGATGGATACGACGCCAGGGATGCCGCCAGCATCCGTCCCAGATGCGCCCGCATCGTGATTGTGCATGTTTCTTGCGGATATCCTGCGTATATTGTGCGCGCTTCTCGCGCATCAGCATAGCAATCGCATATTCCGGGCATAGCGTCGGGCATAGCGGCAGGCATTGCAGAAAAGAGTGGTTCCCATGGATGTGGTGCAATTTGGACGGTGGCTTGGGGAGCGCCGTCGCGCCTGCGGCTGGACCAGCCAGCGATCGCTGATGGAAAGCGCGCTGGAATACCCCCATACACGTGATCTCGGGATCTCGGAGGCGTTTCTCGCGCGCCTGGAGGCCGGATTGCTGGCCTATCCCTTCCGGGGAGCCGTGCGCAAGCGCGTTCTGGCCTTGATCTGGCTGCTGTGCAAGTCAGCGCGACAGACGCGAGAGTATCTACGCCTGGCTGGGCTGGCCGACCTGAGTGTTGAAGAACAGGAGATGGTGCGCACGGTGCTGGCGTCGTTCAGCGATGCCGCGCCCGTCGCGCCGCCACTGCTGCTGCCCGCGCACCCTCCACGGCTGCTGGGGCGGGCAGCGGCGCTCAACGAACTGCTGCGCACACTGCGCACCGTGGAGACTGGGCTTTGTGTGGTGACAGGCATGCCAGGTGTCGGCAAGAGTGCGCTCGCCGCCGAGGCGCTGCACCTGATCGCCGCCGATGAGCGCGCGCGCCACGAGCTTTTCCCCGATGGCATCGTCACCTTCAGCGGCGCGGGGCGGCGTGGTATGGGCGGACTGCTGGCCCTGCTCGACGAGTTGTGCGCCGTCTTCACCCCCGAGTCGTCGTCGGCGCGCGCCTCCACACGGCGCGGCGAGAAACCCGCATCCTCAGGCGAGCGGCTGGCCCGGCCCGATGTGGCTGGCACGCTCAACCGCACGCGCTCGGTGGTCGCCGGAAAGCGGTTCTTGCTCCTGCTCGACGATATGGATGCGCGCTTCCCGCTCCGCGACGCGCTCGACGCCGTGCTGGCGACGGGACATGCCGCAGGCGCTGCCGGTCCAGTCGAGGCTGAGCGGCGCGTGGTGCTGGTGACGAGCCGCTATGCGCCAGAGGCGGCGCTGATTCGCGTTCGTCAGGACGTGGCCCCACTCGATGTCGACGCGGCGCTAGCGCTCTTCACGGCGCTGCTCCAGCGCGACCTGACGCCGGGTGAGACGCCGCATGCGCGCGCGATCTGCATGGCGGTGGGCAATCTCCCGCTGGCGATTGAGCTGGCGGCAACGGCGGCGCTCTCCGAGGGCATCCCGCTGCCGCTGCTGGCGGCCCGGCTGTCCAGCCATGCGCTCGATATCTCCGCCGATAGCCGTCGCGAGCTACGACTGCGACTGGAGCGCGAGCTGGACGCCGTAGACGCCGAGGCGCGCGAACTGTTCGCCTTGCTGGCGCTGCTGGGGACGCCCGCGTTTACCCTTGAGGCGGCGGCTGCCCTGCGTGACGCGCGCTGGCCGGAGCCAACCGCTACCGAGGAGGTCATTCCAGAGCTATTGGCGCTCGCCCCCGATGACCTGGCCGACACGGCGACGGCGGAGGATCGGCTGGCGCGTACTGCGGCGCTGCTGGGCCAGCTGGTACGCCATTCGCTGTTGCGCATCGAAGGCGACGAAGTTAACTATGACGATGACAACGATGATGGCGATGATCCTGGACCGGGCAGCGGCGTGGGCGTTCGCTACCACTTGCAGCCGCTGGTGTATGCCTGCGCGCGGGAGCGGATGGAGCAACTGGACCCCGCCGTGCGCGAGCGCGCCCTGCACAACGCGCAGCGCTTTGCCTTGAGCTACCTGTGCAAACACGAGGAGAATCCCCTCGCGCTGGCGCGCCAGCGCGACTTCCTGCTGGCGATGGTGGCCCGCGCGGCACGGGGCGGCCAGCATGCGCAGGTGCAGCGGTTCGTCTTTGGGCTGACCGCCTCGCAGCACAATCTCCTCGCTCTGCGCGAGCGAAGCGCTAGCCTGTTCACGTTGGCCATTCGTAGCAGCCGCCTGTTACATGACCCGATGTCTGAGGCGCGGCTGCACAACCGGCTTGGGCTGCTCCACTACTACAGCGGCTCGACGGCGCAGGCGCGGACGGCGTGGGAAACGAGCGCCAGCCTCTGCGCGACGTTGACGGCGCGAGGCGGCGCCTGCGGTGGACTGGCGTGGTATCCGCTCTACAATCTGGCGCAGCTGACCTGGGAGCTTGGCGAACTCGAGATGGCGCAGCGGTACGCCGAGATGAGCCTTCAGCACGCACGGGAGCACTGCCAGACAATGGTGCTGCCATCGCTGCTGACCCGCGCCATGGTTGCCCGCGCGCGTGGCGATCTCACGGCGGCCAGGGCCGATTTGGAGGCGTGTCGCAACCTGAAGACCACGGCGATGGAGGTCGGGCCGGTGGCGACGCTGATCGCGGGGCTGCGGCCATGCATCGAGGCGGAGATGGCGCGGGTGGAAGGCGTCTACCGCCATTCGGTCACGGCCACCGAGAAGAGCGTGTCCTATTTCCAGGCCGAGGATGATCTGTTGAGCGCGGCCAATGTGCTGCTGGAGCAGGCGCGCTATGCCGAGGTGCAGGACTATCGCGCCGATGCGCGGCTCTTCGCGTCGCGCGCGGTGGCCCTTGGGCGCAAGGCGCATGCCGAGTTCGTCCAGGCGCGCGGCCAGGAGCTATTGCTCCGACTGAACAACAGCACGAGTTGCGCGCAACCGGGCTGATCCAAACCGATGTGCTGCGGGACAACCTCCCTGGTGAGGTGATGGCTATGCGCGTTGGAGCCGTAGCTCTGGCGTGATACGCTGTCATCCACAAGGGAGGTTGCTTGTGATAAGAACGTATATCGCGCTGCTGCGGGGCATCAATGTCGGTGGCCACCGGCTGATCAAGATGGCCGACCTGAAGGCCATGTTCGAGGCGTTCGGCTTCGGTGGGGTGCAGACCTATATCCAGAGCGGCAATGTCGTCTTCCAGGCCGACGAGGCGGAAGAGCCGCTCCGCGAGCGCATCGAGCAGCAGATCGCGGCGACGTTCGGCTTTCCGGTCGTGGTAGCACTTCGCACACACGACGAACTGGCGCGCGTCGTTGCGGCTTGTCCCTTCGCGCCGGACGCCCTGGCCGAGGACGAACGCCTCTACGTGGCGCTGCTGGCCGAGACGCCTATGCCCGCGGGAATCGAGCGGATGCTTGCCAGCAAGACGGCGCCCGACGAGTTTCGCGTGCTTGGGCGCGAGGTCTATCTGCTCTATCGCCAGAACATGCGCGAGTCGCAGCTCACCAACAACCTGCTCGAAAGCAGGCTCGGCGTCCCCGCAACCTCGCGCAACTGGCGCACCCTCACCACCCTCGCCGCGATGAGCAACTCGCTGGCTGGCGGATGAGCTACGTGATGAGCTATGGCGTACTGGCCGGGAGCGGATAGTATTCCAGGCCGGACGTCAGGACGTTCTCGTTGAGGTCGTGCGCCTGCCCCCAGAAGGCGACCGCATGGCCGCCAGCATCATATTGCACCGTCACGGGCGTACCGGCTGGCAGTGGCGCAACGATCTGCCATTCGGTCGCCCCGTCGGGCAGCGCATAGACGACGTTGGCTTGCCCAAAGCTCCAGGCATAGATGGCGTTGTCTGGCATAGCAACGGCGAGTACGCCACCACTCTCAGGATCTCTCGGCAGCGCCGGTAACGCTTGCCAGCTCGAACCATTATCGTCCGAGCGCAACATCACCGTGGCATTGGATTGCGACAGGTGTGTCCAGCCTATCAGGGTATTGCTATTGGGGCGCGTGGCGGCGATGACGAGGGGGTTGCCCTGATAGCTCGCGGGAATCGGCGTCCAGGTGCGTCCGTCATCATTGGAGCGCACGTGGCTCAGGCAGGCTCGTGTGCAAAATGCCACATTGAAGGAGACATACAGTGTCGCGCCGCTGGACTGGAGCGCTACGGGACCTAGTTCTCCGGAGTGTCCAGTCAGTTGCCGCGCGGGAATCTCGGTGAGTGGCCCGTTCGAGCGGCTGGTGAACAGCGAGAAGGTGGGTGGAAGAGACGTGTCGGCCTGACTCGTATGCTCGGTCACCAGAAAGAGCGTCGAGCCATAGGTCCAGGCAATGTCGACGACGATGTTGGACGGCGGCAGGGCGAGCTCCGACCACGCGGCGCCACCATTCACGCTGAGATACGCCTGCGTCGTGAGCGTTTCCCCGGTACAGGAGGCGCAACTATCATAGGTAACGAGGGCGATATTGTTGGCGTCGGCTGGCGAGACGAAGATGCGACAGGTTTCTCCCATACCAGGCGACGGAAGACTGGCCCAGGTGGTCTGGTGGACATCATAGACGGCGGCGAAGACCAGGAGATTGCGTGGGGATGCGCCACAGACATAGCCGAGCGCGCCGTTGGCCGTGAAGCTAATATCCTGCGCCCAGTCGGGGGCCGAAGGGCTTCCAGCCGGAGCCTCGGACTCGTGGCAACTGCGCGTTGAACGCTTGAGCCGTGCGCGTCGCCTGGACACTTGGCTGACGCGACAAAGCATCTGGCAGCCAGTGGATTGCCAGCGCCAGCACGACGATAGCCCCCAGACCGATTGAGACTATATTGAGCAGGCGCCGTTGCGAGAAGCTACTGGAAGTTGGGCGTAGCGACGAGACGCGCGGCTGTTCCTCCCGCTCATCGTCTGTGGCGCTGGGAGGCGTTGCCGGTGATTCGGGCGGCTCGGCGTCGCGCATCGGTCATTCCTCCTGTTCGGCTTCGGCGTCCAGATGGAAATGCGTGCGCGCGGCGTGTGTCACCCGCGCCATCACCGTCTCCACGGGCAGCTTCAGTTGCTCTGCCAGCGCGCGGCAGTCATCGTACTCCGGCGTCACGGCGATCACATCGGCGCCAATCGTCTTCAGCTTGACGCGCACCGGTCCCAGCGGCGTCTCGATCTCGCGCCCCGCGCGCCCCGCCTTGAGCCGCTCGG
>JAICKD010000174.1 GCA_025928125.1 Ktedonobacterales bacterium | reverse complement strand
TGGCCGCTTCAGGATGACGAGCAGCGCCCGCCACGGCTCCTTCTCCTCACTCTCGAAGCTCCATGTGCTCCACACCACCGGATCATTCTCGCCGCCGTCCGCGCGCTGCCAGCCGCCGCGCTCCAACTGCGCGGTGTAGTGCGCTGCGAGCGTCGCGAGGTCGAGGGGAGACTCGATGCGCGCCTCCACTTCGATATTGTCGCTTCCCATGCTCCCGCCGCCCTGATATTGCTGGGTGTTTGGTGGCGGCTCGATGGGCGGGAGCATGTTGTACATCTCGCGAGGACGTCCCATGTCGCGATGACTGCGCCGCAATTCCCGCGCCCCATTAGGGGTGAGCGTGAGCTGAACGCGCGTGCGGCCATTCGGAGCCTTGTATGCGGAAATCTGTAGCGAGGGGCCGTCGTTACGATAGAGGGCGGTACCCTGGCGCGGTATCCTACTGACGATGCTTGGGCCAGATTCGAGGAAGCCGCCATGTCGTTCCGGTAAGCTTGGCTCCGGCATAATCCATCCCAATGCGGCCAATTGCTCCTCGTAGAACGCGATGACCGCCTCGTCGTTTTGGTCGGTATTCAAGACGACAATCGGTTTGTCGGCGACCAGTGAGCCAACCACACGGCTACCCGTTGGGAGCGGAATATCGCCAGGAAAGTCAGGTGGCAACGCTCCCAAGAGCAGTTGTGGCTCACCTTCGGCGGCGTAAGGATAGCGCGCCATGAGCAGCGCGAGCGCCAACTCGCGCAGGCTTGCGTCGTCATTCGTGGGGGATTGGTTGGTCTGCTCGTCCATGCGTATCCGCCTCCCTCTCTCACTGGCCGCCTGTTTCCTTGTGTATACAGTACGGCATGACAACAGCGCAGAGATGCCTACAGTGTACCGCATAAAGCATGAGCAGGGGCATAGCGCCGATGGAGTCGTAGCAGACAAGGACTGACGACGGACGCATCTGTGTGATATACTCGCGCTCAGGCCGCATCATGACCCAAAGGAGACGATGCATGGCAGTCAATCAGAAGCATGACGCAGCACGCGAAGCGCTGATAGCGCAGGCTGCGGCAGAAGTGCGCAGATTCAACCCGCACATCGGAGAGATACGCCAGTCCTATCCAGATGAAGAATACGCCGAGCTGGTTGAGGATAGGCGACGACTCGCGCTCGTTTGGGATGAAATTGACCAACAACGTCAGAACGAAGGGAAGCCTCAGTCGTATACTGCGGCGGACGCGGTAGACGAGGATCGAGGCGAGTAGGTTTGCCAAGCTACTTCTTCGATAGCAGCGCCATCGTCAAACGCTACCACCGTGAGCCAGGAACGGCGTGGGTACAGGAATTATGCGAGCCTCAGAGCCATCCACCCATCTACCTTTCGCAACTGGCCGAAGTTGAGGTAGTGGCCGCACTCCGGCGGCTGGGGCGTAACAACGGTCTGCATCCCTCGTCTATCGCTGCTATGCAGAACACGTTTGAACGTCATCTTTCTTTGAGTGATCCTGTCCGAGCGTTCCCGGTATATCTCCTCGTCACCGTCTCGCCTGCTATCCTTTCGTTGGCAGCGGCGCTGTGTACTCAGTACTGGGACATGCGGCCATACCCTTTGCGAAGCCTCGATGCTATCCAACTCGCCTGCGCCATCGCCGTAGCACGTGGAATGCCCGATGAGTTGATTTTCGTCACCTCTGACACGCGCTTGTCGGCGATAGCTCCGCTGGAGGGTTTCCAGGTTATCAATCCTGACCACCCTCCGCATCCCTAGACTGTGCCGAAGCCTTCATCCGACTTGAGGTCTTCTCACGCCCAGCGCGCCAGCCCCAATTCTAGCGGATTGCTCAGCCCCGTGAAGCTCGGCATTACACGCACTCCATAGACCAGGCTGCCGTTGATCGGCGGTAGCAGGTTCGCCGTGTAGCAGTGTTCGCCCTCGGGTGTCGTGCGGCTGGGCGTCATCGCCGTCACCCGGCGCTCGCGCAGATTGCCGTTCTCGTCGCGCGCCGCTACCAACTCCACCCGCACATCCTCCGGGCTGAGCAGACCCAATTGGACGCGCGCCTCCACCGTCACCGGATCGCCGAACGAGAGGCGGCCATCGTGCGGCCCCTCCGCGTGGATGCTCACCTTCGGCCAGGCGGCGCGCACCATCCGCTTCCAGTCGGCCAGCTTGCGCGCCAGCGTGTAGCGGTCCGCGTCGATCCGGCGACCATAGGCCAGTGCGGGGATATATAACTCCTCGGTATAGTCCTTCACCATCCGCCGCATGCTGAATTCCGGGGCCACCGTCCGTATCGCCTCGCGCATCACCGCGATCCAGCCATGGGGCAGGTCATCGCCGCCACGATCATAGAACAGCGGTACGACCTGATTTTCGAGCGTCGTATAGAGCGCCAGCGCATCCGCCTCGTCGCGCGTGTTATCGTCCTGATACTCACGCCGCTCGCCGAACGCCCAGCCGTTGCGGCCGTTGTAGCCCTCCTCCCACCAGCCGTCGAGGATGCTGAGGTTGGGCAGACCGTTCAGGCTCGCCTTCTGCCCGCTAGTGCCGCTGGCCTCGTGCGGACGCACCGGATTGTTCAGCCAGAGGTCGCAGCCGCTGACCAGGCGCCGCGCCATATCCATATCGTAGTCTTCGAGGAAAACGACCTTGCCGCTGAACTCCGGCTTGCGCGAGAACTCGTAGACCTGGCGGATCAACTCTTGGCCGGGCTTGTCGTTGGGGTGCGCCTTGCCCGCGAAGACCAACTGCACCGGCCGGCCGGGATTGTTCAGCAGCCGCGCCAGCCGCTCGGGATCGCGGAAGATCAGCGCCGCGCGCTTATAGGTGGCGAAGCGCCGGGCGAAGCCAATCGTCAGCGCCTCCGGGTTGAGCAACGTGTGCGTCTCGCGCACCGCCACCGGTCCCTCGCCGAGCCGCTCGCGTTGCCGAGCCAGTCGCGCCCGCGCATCGGCGAAGAATTCCGCTTTGAGCTGGTTGTGGGCGGCCCAGAACTCGTCGTCGGGAATCTCGCGCACGTGCTCCCAGAGCGCCGGATCGTCCAGGTGGGCATACCAGTCCTGGCCCAGATAGCGTAGGTACAGGTCGTCCATCGCGGGCGCGACCCAGGTGGCCGTATGCACGCCGTTGGTGATCGAGGTGATGGGCGTCTCATCCACCTCCAGCTCCGGCCAGAGGAACTGCCACATCCGGCGCGAGACCTCGCCATGCAGCTTGCTGACGCCATTACGCCGCGTCGAGAGCCGCAGCGCCAGCACCGTCATGCTGAAGGCCGACCCCCAGCCGTTCTCTTCGCGGGCGAGGTCGTGGAAGGCGTCGCGGTCGAGCCGCAGCTGCGGCCAGAACTCGCCGAAGTAGGTATCGACCAAATCGAAATTGAAGGCGTCGTTGCCCGCAGCAACGGGCGTGTGCGTGGTGAAGATGGCGTTGGCGGCGGCGATCTCGCGCGCGACCTCGAAGCTGATATCCAGCCCCTGAACCAACTCGCGGCAGCGCTCCAGCCCCAGGAAGGCGGCGTGGCCCTCGTTCATGTGCCAGACCATCGGGTCGAGGCCCAGCGCCCGGATCGCCCGCACGCCGCCGATGCCTAGCATGATCTCCTGCGCGATACGCATCTCGTGGTCGCCACCATAGAGCCGCGCCGAGAGCACCCGGTCGCCCGGTGTGTTCGGCTCGACATCGGTATCCATCAGGTAGAGCGGGATGCGTCCCACCTGGATTCGCCAGACCTTCGCATAGACCTTGCGCCCCGGCAGGTCCACGCTAATCATCACCTCATGCCCGTTAGGGTCCAGCCCGGGCTGCGCCGGAACCTGCGAGAAGAGCAGCTTCTCGTAGATGGCTTCCTGCTCGCCCTTCGCGTTGATGCGCTGGCGGAAGTAGCCCTGCGGATAGAGGAAGCCAACGCCGATGAAGGGTAGCCCCAGGTCACTCGCCTCTTTGCAGTGGTCGCCGGAGAGGATGCCCAGGCCGCCGGAGTAGATGGGCAGCGATTCGTGCAGCCCAAACTCGGCGGAGAAATAGGCGATGGTGTGGCTTGCCTCCTCGGGGAAGGTCTGGCTGAACCAGGTCGTCTCGGGATGCATGTAGGCGTCGAAGTCGACGAAGACGGCATCGTAGCGTGCCAGGAAATCGGCGTCGTCGGCAAGCGCCGCCAGCCGCTCTGGCTCGACCTCCAGCAGCACGCGCACGGCGTTGTGCTCGCTCGACTGCCAGAGTTCCGGGCTGATGGTGGCGTAGAGGCGTTGCGCGGGGGGATTCCAGGTCCACCAGAGGTTATAGGCAAGCTCGCGCAGACGGTGAATACGTTCGGGTATCTCAGGAAAAACGGCCATACGACCGAGAATCTTCACGCAAATTGCTCCTTAAAGCGTGTGCTGTGCCGTGACCTATCAAATGCCTCAGGCGAGGTCCATCGATGGCGCGCACACGATGATTTATCCTGCCTCATTGTACCCAACGTCGCGCCAACTGCCAAAATCGCGCGCCAAATGCACCTTGGAAAACCCTCGGCCATCAATGGCCGGAGCATGTCAGAACGGGCCATGAATGGCCGCCTGCCCGATGGGCGAGCAAGGCGGTCAATAGGACCGCCTGTGATGGGCTTTTAAGCCCTCTGCCCGCGTTACTTCGGCCTTTCAAGGCCGAGACAGGCATCCCCCGTTCAACTTTTCTGCCGTCCAGCCGTACACCATACGGCACAGCGAGCGACTGGACGCAGGGTGAGGGCCAGATACCGCGTAAGTCTTTACGAGTGCGCGGCGAAGGTCTACAATGCGCCTGACGACATAACCTTTCGGCCTGTGCGTAGACAGCTAGACAGACAGCGCGAGCCTGCACAACTGGGATCTGCCCGAGGTGGCGCGCGGATTCATCGAATGAAACGGGAGAATGCCCATGCCATCATCCGCAACGAATGCTCAACCGACCACCCAGAGCACTGTCCGGCAAGCCTCGCTGCTCTTTCACCTGGGCAAAACCGCCGCGCTGATTACCGCGATCATGAAGGACGTCCGCGTCCACTGGCTGCCCAAGCTCTTCTTCTTCGCTGCCCTGGGCGCGCTGCTGCTGGCGCTGCTCTTCCCGGAATCTGTCATAGATATTTCCGCGGTGTTCGCTCCGGTCGTGGGCTGGGCATTCGACGCGGTAGGCATTCCAGCCGAGGCGACGCTGGACTGGGCGGTGCTCGGCGTGGCGGCCTTCAACCTGCTCAAGCTCTTCCCGCGCGACGTCGTCGGCGAGCATTACGACCGCCTCTTCCGCAAATAGGCCGCAACGCGCAATGATACGAGCCACCCGGACGATTCTACCGTCTGGGTGGCTGCTGTTTTCCCGGCGCATATCTATTTCCCCACCAGATTCGTCACGCCGCCATTTTTCGCGTAACATATTCCGCGCGGCGGCGATAACAGGTCATCTATCTACTTTTGGCCCGTTGCGCTGGCACATTTCGCGAGCGTAGCCAGTAGGGGACACGTTATGGTGGTTATCCAGGCGGCGGATGCGGAGACAGCCGCATTTGGGGCGGCGCTGAGCGGCGAGCGTATGCGGCTGGTGCGGCTCTGCGCGCGGCTGACGGGCAATCCGCGAGTTGCCGAGGATCTGGCGCAAGAGACGCTCTTCGAGGCGTGGCGTTCGCGTGAAAGGCTGCGCACGGTGGTGGAGATCGCGCCGTGGCTGACGGCCATCGCGCGCAACGTCTGCCTTCGCTGGCGGCGGGCGCAGGGGCGCGAGCAGCGGCTGTATATAGATCCGTCCGCGGATGATGGGGAGACATTCGATCCACTGGAATATGCGCCCGCTCCAAACGGCGACCTCGCGCTGCACCTCGAACGCCACGAACTGGCGGACCTGCTGGGGCGGGCGATGGCGCTGCTTCCGGCTGAGACCCGCGAGGCACTGGCCGCTAGCTACCTGGATGATCTGCCGCAGCAGGAGCTGGCGGCGCGGCTGGGGCTACGCGAAGGCGCGCTGCGGGCGAGACTGCATCGCGGGCGGCAGATGCTACGGCGCGTGCTAGAAGACGATCTGCGCGCGGATGCTCTGACATGGGGCCTGCTGGCGACCGACGAGCCACAGTGGCAGGAGACGCGCATCTGGTGTCCGTTCTGCGGCATCCACCATCTCGCCTGTCGGCTCGACCGCGAAGCGGGCGCGTTCAGCTTTCGCTGTGCGGGCGCATGCCAGTCGGGAATCAGCTATGTGGTTGGGAGCGGCGAGCAGACGCCGATGACGGCGAGCCTCACCAGCCCAAAAGCGCTCTTGAGCCGCCATTGCGTAGAGTTGGGCGACATCTACCGGGGCATGATCGCTGGAACGCCGCCAAATTGCCCTGAATGCGGCGCGCCTAGCCGCGTTTCCCTATGGCAGCCCGGCCATGATTTACCCGCGCCTATCCTGGCGCATGGCATCGCCACCACGTGTCCGCGCTGTGGCATCATCGATTGCGCTAGCCCGTGGCATCTCGCGCTCGATACAATCCAGGCGATCCAGTTCTGGCGGCGGCATCCTCGCATGCGCGCCCTCCCGGTGCGAACACTCGATTTCGCCGGGCAACCAGCCGTCCAGACGGGTTTCGAGAGCAGCAGCGATCACGCGCGGCTGGATATCATCACGGCCCGCGATACCCTCGAAACGCTGCATACCGCTGAGTCCACGTAACGGTGGGTGCGATCACAGGCGCCTGGCGACGGACCCCCTCCCGGCCTTCGGCCACCCTCCCCCTTGCCGGGAGAGGGCCTGGGCGACCCGTGTGCCGGTTGGCGACGCGAGTTTACTCCCCTCTCCTACGAGGAGAGGG
>JAICKD010000468.1 GCA_025928125.1 Ktedonobacterales bacterium | reverse complement strand
GGGCCTTCATCACCCTGTGGCGCGCTCGCGATCTGGGCCAGCTCGGCGCGCGTGCAGTAGCATGGATAGATCAACCCTTTGTCGCGCAACCGGGCAATCGCTTCATCATAGAGGGTCTGGCGCATACTCTGTACGTATGGCCCAAACAGCCCGCCAACATCCGGCCCCTCATCCCAGTCAAGGCTGAGCCAACGCAGATCGGCCAGCATCGCCTGGGCGGCGCCGGGGCGACTGCGTAGCAGGTCGAGGTCTTCGATCCGCAAGACAAAGCGCCCACCAGCCACACGGGCAAAGAGCCAGGCAAGCAGCGCGGTTCGCAGATTACCCAGATGCAGCGCGCCCGTCGGCGATGGAGCATAACGTCCGCGCACAGGCTGCCCGCTCATGATATGTCACTGGCATTCTTCGGCACGATGGGCATGCGCCGGATGGATGCCGCCGCAGGCAGTGGCGCCGAACATGTCGCCGACCAGGAACAGAGCGGCGACATGTCAGGAGCTACTTCGCTGGCAGGCGCTTCCGATGGCCAATGGCCAAGCAGCGCACCAACCAGGCAGACTGGCAGCCCAATGACGCCGAGGTGGCAGCCTATGATTCGCTCTACTGGCGAGAATCCTGGATGCTGAATCGAATACGCGCCCGCCTTATCCAGTGGATCACCGGTCGCCACATAGGCGGCAATCTCAGCATCGCTAAACTCGCGCATCAGCACGCGCGTCGCTGAGGTCGCTGAAACGATGCTCTTGGGATCATCACCTGCCAGGGCGACGCCGGTCGCCACGATGTGCTCGCGTCCGCGCAGCATCCTCAGCATCGTTTCCGCCTCCGCCAGGTCACGCGGCTTTGCCAGCGAGCGGCCATCGAGCAGCACCGTCGTATCCGAGGCGAGCACTCTGCCCTGCCGCCCCGACTGAGCCAGCACCCGCAGAGCCGCCAGCGCTTTCTCGCGGGCCAGGTATTCACCGAGCCGCTCCAATCGCCCCGTATAACTCGCGGAGAGCGCATCCTCGTCAACCGGCGCGAGCAATCGCTCGAAGGTGATTCCAGCGCGGGTGAGCAACTCGCTGCGACGTGGCGAGGCCGAGGCGAGATAGAGTGGCGGACAGGTCATCAACGAGCCTCCAGCACGGCGATATTCTCGATGTGCGCCGTCTGAGGGAACATATCGAGCGGCTGCACCGAGACGAGGGTATAGGCATCAGATTTCAGGCACAACGTAGCCAGGTCACGCGCCAGTGTGTCAGGATTGCATGAGACATAGACGATACGTGGCACGCGGCGAGCGATCAGCGCGTCCAACACAGAACGCTGGCATCCAGCGCGGGGCGGATCGATGACCAGCCCATCCAGTCGACGTGTCATGCCCGGCAGCACATCTTCCACCTTCGCCTGGATAATCTCGACATTTGGCGACTCGCGCAGATTCCAGCGGGCGTCACGGATGGCGCTGGCCGACTCTTCGATGGCCAGGACGGTTTCGGCGCGTTCGGCGAGCAGCCGGGCGAAGACGCCGACGCCACAGTAGGCGTCCACCAGCGTCACATCCGACCCTGACGGCATGTGGTCGCGTACGAGTGCGGCCATGCGGTTCGCCTGGGCGGTATTCGTCTGGAAGAACGAGCTGGGGCGAATGCGAAAGCGCGCGTCGCCCATCTCCTCTTCGATGGTCTCGTCGCACACGTCCAGGTTCGCGGCACTCAGGCGATTCAGCGTTTCGCCAGCTGGCTGTGGCTGAACGAGCATCTGGCCCGTCGCCACACCATAGCGAATCACCACCTGCGGACGCGCCAGCCGATCCTCCGCCAGCGTGGTGAGCGCCTCGTTGATGCGCGGATGGGCCAGCGGGCAGTTGGTCAGTGGGAGAATGCGGTGGCTGCCACGCGCTGTCAGGCCAGGCTGCCCCTCCCAGTTCACGGAGAAGCGCATGTGGTTGCGATAGCCCCACGGCGGTTCGCAGCCAATGGCAGGCTCGACCGGTGGATCGCTGAATCCCGCAGCTTGCAGCGCGGTGACGACTCGCTCTCGCTTCCAGGTCAATTGCGCCGCATAGTCCATGTGCTGAAGCTGGCAGCCGCCGCACTCGCCAAAGACAGGGCAGCCCGGCGTAGCGCGATCTGGCGCGGACATGACAACTTCGATTAGACGCACCTGCGGTGGAGGCACGCGCTTCGCCCGCTTGCGACCCGGACGAGGCAGACTCCATCGCGCCTCGACATCCACGATCTCGCTGGGCAAGCCACCGATGAAGGTGAACGCGGTCGGCGGCTCGATGGCGCGTCCGGGGCCATGCACCGCCGCAAAGCCAGCCTCATCTGGCGGCTCGATCACCTCCACGATGACACCGCGCGCCAGACCGTCGGGGAGCAGCAACTCAACACGCACACGGTAGCGGCCGGTGACATAGCGTGGGCCACTCGGTAGAACTATTTCTGGCTGCGGTGTTGTCTCCCGCATGGCCTCCTCGATACTGCCGTGATAACCCGTCTCAATGACATCGCACGATGACGCGGTTGGTGTAGTATACCATCTTGCCAGGATAGAGCGGGGCTGGGAACCAAGTGTTCCCCAGCAACATTGAGATATGTCTGCCTGCCTATGGTAGATTATGTAGATGAGGATTGGGCGAGAGGGGCGTTAGACAGGCAGGAGCGGACAATGGGCGAACAGGCAAGGATGGGGGGACGACAGGAGACACTACAGGCTATGGCGGCGGATCCGCTGGACGTGCTGGTCATCGGCGGCGGCCAGGCCGGCCTCGCGATGGGCTACCACCTCACCCGGCGTGGCCTGCGCTTCCAGATCGTCGACGCCGGCCGGGAGGTCGGGTCGGTGTGGCGCTCGCGGTGGGACTCGCTGCGGCTGTTCACCTCCGGCCGCTACGACAGCCTGCCCGGAATGCCCTTCCCCGCCGCAGCCGACGCCTATCCCGGCAAGGACGCGGTCGTGGACTACCTGCGGTCCTACGCCGCCGAGTTCGAGCTGCCGGTCCGCCTGAACACGACCGTGACGTCCCTGGCCCGCGCCGGGAACGGCAGCTACCTGGTCAAGGCCGGGGTCGAGGAGCTGGAGGCCACCCAGGTGGTCGTCGCCACCGGCCCGTGCCAGATGCCCTTCACCCCGCCGGTCGCCGCGGACCTCGCCCCGGAGGTGCACCAACTGCACAGCGCCGCCTACCGGCGCCCCGAGCAGCTGCCGCCGGGACGGGTGCTCGTGGTGGGAGCGGCGAACTCCGGCTGCCAGATCGCCCTGGAGCTGTCCGCGAGCCGCACCGTCGATCTCGCGGCCGGCAAGCGGATCCCGACGGTGCCGCAGCGGCCGCTGGGCCGCGACGTCTGGTGGTGGGCCTCCGGGCTGCGGCTGGACCGGGTCACCGCGGGCTCCCGCCTGGGCCGGCGGCTGGCCGGCCGCGACCAGATCGTTGGGGACGGCCCGCGTCGGCTCGCCCGCCGGCACGGCATCACGGTCCGGCCCCGGGTCGAGGCCGTGTCGGGGCCCAGTCTCACCTTCGCCGACGGCGCGTGCGCCCAGTACGACGCCGTCGTCTGGGCCACTGGATTCACCACCGACGACTCGTGGGTCGACGTCCCCGACGCCACCGATCAGCGCGGCCGGCTGCAACAGACCCGAGGAGTCACTTCCTCCCCGGGCCTCTACACGCTCGGCCGAACCTGGCAACACACCCGCGGCTCGGCGCTG
>JAICKD010000376.1 GCA_025928125.1 Ktedonobacterales bacterium | reverse complement strand
TCCCGTGACGGGCTCCAGATCAACGTAAAGGCCAACGGCAAGTTCTCTTATTACCAACACATCAGTGACAACACTAAATTCCTGTTCGCGTACTTCCTCTACCTGCGTACGCAGAAGATCGAGGGCAGTATCCTGCTCTTCGATGAGCCGAGCAACGGCTTCCACGCCACGGCGCAAGAAGAACTGCTGCGCTTCCTGGAGGGACTCGGGCGGCAGGGCAACTTGGTCATTGTGTCCACGCACTCTGAGCATCTGATTGACCCTGACCACCTGACAGGTGTACGCCTGATGGAGATCGACGAGCAGGGCTACCTGCGGGTGCGTAACCGATGGTATGCCTCCACGAATGGTCACGGTGACTTCCAAGCGCTACGTCCAATCCTCGACGCCATTGGCCTGAA
The DNA here is from genome assembly GCA_025928125.1 of Ktedonobacterales bacterium. Lineage (GTDB taxonomy): Bacteria > Chloroflexota > Ktedonobacteria > Ktedonobacterales > JADMIN01 > DAHUXT01. The sequence goes on along the minus strand of JAICKD010000376.1, from coordinate 4,009 downwards.
ATATGGGAGTAACCACCTCACCATCCGCGACCAGGTTATCGTTACCGAGGGGGTGACTGAGTTGCTGTATCTGCGGGCCTTCCGCCAGTTGCTCGGCATCTCTGGCGACCTGCATATTGCACCGGCGACTGGAGATGAGACGATCCCGCATGTGGTGGCACTCCTTATTTCCCAAGGACTGAAGTTCAAAGTACTCACCGACACCACAGTCGGCAAAAAGGGAATCGCCGACAAACTGAAGGAAGCCTATAGCATCCCAAGAACCTCAATGTTTCAGGTGCCAGTCCCTCCGACGTTTCCAAGCGCGAAGGGATCTGGCATAGAAGATCTGTTTTCCAAGGACGACTTCGCCAAACTCCTCGCTTCCACCGGTAATCCGCCTGGGTCGGAATTCACGACTATGCCCAACAGTACATACATGAGCAAGCATGCCACCGTCCCGAAGCGTGTCGTGGCGCACCAGTTCTTGCAGAAGATTGCCAGCTTTAACCAGAGCGACTTCGACCCTGAGACGATCGAGAACGCAAGGCGCGTACTGGAGTTTTGTAAGAATGATGCGTGGTGTGAGGTGTAGAACTCTTGCCGCTGAGCGCATGCTACACTGAATGGCGAGATTACCAACGAAAGAGGTGAATAGATGGGCAATGAGGCGCTGACACAGCTTTCAGCAACCGAACTGGCGGCACGCATCGCGCGGGGCGACATTTCCTCGGTGGAGGCGTTGGAGGCGCATATCACGCGCATCGAGCAGGTGAATCCCGCGCTGAACGCTGTCGTCGTCAAGCGCTATGACGCCGCCCGCTCCGAAGCCCAGGCCGCAGATGAGCGCCGCGCCCGTGGCGAGCCACTGCCCCCGCTGCATGGCGTCCCCATCACCGTGAAAGAATGCCTCGATCTCGCCGGGACGCCCTCGACGTTCGGCATCCAGGCGCTGGCGCGGAAGCCCGCCGCCGAAGACGGCGTCTACGTCGCGCGCATGCGCCAGGCGGGTGCGATTGTGCTGGGCAAGACGAATGTCGCGCAGGCGCTGCTCTACATCGAGAGCGACAACCCCGTCTATGGCCGCACGAACAACCCCTGGAACCTCGCGCGTACCAGTGGCGGCAGTAGTGGCGGTGAGGGCGCGATCATCGCGGCGGGGGGATCGCCGCTGGGCATCGGCACGGATATCGGCGGCAGCCTGCGCGTGCCTGCCACCTTCAACGGCATCGTCTCGCTCAAGCCGACGAAGGGGCGCATGTCTGATCCAGGCCGCTATAGCATTCCCCTGGGCGAGCGCGCCATCGTCAGCCAGATTGGCGCGCTCGCGCGGACGACCGACGATGTGGCGCTGGCCATCGAGACGCTCAATGGTGGGCGCGCGCCTGCGGTCGAACCGCCGATGCCGCTGGGCGATATGGCGACGGTGGATGTCGCCAGGCTGCGGGTGGCCTATTACGCCGACGATGGCACGCTGGCCGTCTCCCCCGCCGTGCGCCGCGCGGTGATCGAGGCGGCGGGCATGCTCGCGGGCCGGGGCGCGCAGGTGCTGGAGTGGCGTCCGCCCGATGTGCTTCACGCCGTGGACATCTTCTATGGCCTGCTCAGCTCGGATGGCGGCGCGACCCTCTCAGGGATTCTGCGCGGCGGACAGAAGGATCCGCGCATTGCCCAACTGCTGACGCTGGCCAGCGCGCCCGCGCCGATGCTGGCGTCAGTACGCGGGCTGCTACGGGCCACGGGGCAGAAGCGCACGCTGGAGGTGGCGCGCAACTTTGGCCAGCGGCGCACAGCGGACTACTGGCGACTGGTGGAGGCGCAGATGGCCTATCAGCAGCGCTTCCTGGACGCACTGGATCGCGATGACGGCGGCCCATTCGATGTGATTATCGCTCCGGCCTGCGCCGTACCCGCATTCCCCCATGGGGCGAGCAAAGACCTGCTGACGGCGGGCGGCTATGAGGTGCTCTATAATCTGCTGGGCTATCCGGCGGGCGTGGTCCCGGTGACGCGCGTGCGGGCCGACGAGGAATCGTCCCGCAAACGCTCAGGCGACCGAGTGGAACGCGCGGCACGGGCGGCTGAACAGGGCAGCGCGGGCCTGCCCATCGGCGTGCAGGTGGTGGCGCGACCCTGGCGCGAGCATGTGGCGCTGGCGGCGATGCGCGCCATCGAGGAGGACGCCCGCAAACGCGACGACTTCCCCGCCAGCCCGCCGCTCTAGGCTCCAAGTATGCGAAGTCAGCAACACAGGGAAGACTAGATAGTACTGCCCGCTCGGAGGAAGCGCAGAGTGGGGCAAAGGCGACCGTCTTTCATCCTCTATTTCATAGAGGCGGATATGTATGCCTTCTTCCGCTTTCCGTTTCGGGCATGAGAAGAAGGAACCAGTAGGCGCCCTATGGACACGCATGGACAGGAGGACAGCATGACAGGACGGATGATCGAGTTCGACGCCAACGGAGCGACCGCGCCGGGCTATCTAGCGACGCCGGACGGCGCGACGGGGCCAGTGGTCGTCGTCTTACATACCTGGTGGGGGCTGACGGAGCCGTTTCGCCAGGTCTGCGACCGATTGGCGGAGGCTGGGTACATCGCCCTTGCCCCCGACCTCTACCACGGCAAGACGACCGATTCAGTCGAGGAGGCGCAGGCGCTAGGCTCGGCGCTGGACCAGCACGACGACCAATGGCGTGGCGATATTCGCGGGGCAATGCGATACCTGCGCGAGCACGGCGCGACGAGCACGGCGGACGGCCGTGGCGCGTTTGGCTTTGTCGCGTTCTCGCTGGGCGGCGCCTACGCGCTCGATAGCTCCGTCGAACTGCCTGACGAGATTGCCGCCGTCGTGACCTTTTATGCCACCTATCCTGGTCTGGACTACCGCCGCGCGAAGGCCGCCTATCTTTGCCACTTCGCGGAGGATGATCCCTACGAGTCGGCTGAAGCAGCCGCGGAGATGGAGCGAGACCTCCACGCGGCGGGCAAGCGGGTAGCCGTCTATACCTATCCGGGTACCAAACACTGGTTCTTCGAGGCGAATCGCCCCGAGACCTACGATGCCGCCGCCACGGCGCTGGCGTGGGAGCGCACGCTCGCCTTCCTGAACGCCGAGCTGCGCCGGTCGTAACCTTGGCTGTGACTGCAATCAATAGCTGGAGGATGTGATTGATGGACGGTAACACGAGCAAGGCGCGACTCCTCGACGACCTCAAGGCCGAACAGGCTGGATGGGAGGCGCTGCTGGACGAGATCGGCGAGGAGCATATGACACAGCCAGGCGTCGCGGGTGACTGGTCGATTGCGGATATCGTCGCGCATCTGACCGGCTGGCGTACGCGAACTGTGGGACGACTCCAGGCGGCGCTGCGCCACGAACCACCGCCGCCGCCCAAGTGGCCACAGGACCTTCAGACCGATGACGAGATCAACGCATGGATCTACGCCGCCAACCACGACCGGCCACTCGCCGACGTGCTGAGTGACTCGCGCGTCGTCTTCGCGCAATTAGTGGAGGCGATTGACGCCTTCCCTGAGGCGGAACTGCTCGCTCCCGAACGCTTCACCTGGATGGAGGGCGAGCCGCTGACAGGCGCGATCTTCTACTCCCATTTTCACGAGGAGCATGAGCCGGACATGCGCGCCTGGTTGGAGAAAATCAGGCGTGAGGGATAACGGTTGCATGCCCAACGCATCTAGCCGCGCTCTCACGATTGAGCAGGCGCTGGCTCTGCTTGAGGCAACGCCGCCGCGCCTTGCCGCGCTGACTGAGAGCCTGACGCCAGCGCAATTGCTGACTGCCCCAGGCCAGAATGAGTGGTCCGCCAACGATGTACTTGCGCATCTGCGCGCGTGCGCCGATATGTGGGGCAAGTACATCATGGCGATGCTTGCCGAGGACAGGCCAACGCTGCGGGCGGTCAATCCCCGCACCTGGATCGAGCAGACGAACTATCGCGAGCTGGAGTTCCGGTTCTCGTTACAGGCCTTTGCCGCGCAACGTGCCGAGCTATTGGCCGTGCTGAAGCCG
>JAICKD010000139.1 GCA_025928125.1 Ktedonobacterales bacterium | reverse complement strand
TAGATATCCTGCAAAACCAGTTGACGCTTGCGCCCGCCTTTCTCTATGCCTTCACCTTCCCGTTCTTCATGCGCCAGCAACGCCAGCAACGCGAAAGGGCCGAGGCGCTGGTCGTCGAGCTAGAGGCCGCGCAAGAGCAGCTTCAGGCGCACGCCGATCAGGTGGAGGAGCTGGCGGTCACGCGCGAGCGCAACCGCATGGCGCGCGAGATTCACGACACGCTCGGCCACTACCTGACCATTCTCGCCGTCCAGCTTGAGACGGCGCTCAAGCTCGAAGAGCATCACGATCCACGCCTGCACGAAGAACTGGTGGAGGCGCGGCGGGCGGCGGCGGAATCTCTGGCGGAGGTGCGCCGGTCGGTGAGCGCGCTCCGTCCAACCGATCTGGCGCGCCTGACGCTCACGGAGGCGTTGGCGCGGCTGGTGCGCGAGTTCGAGTCGGTGCTGCCTGAGACGGAGATTATCCTCGATGCGGAAGACGATATCGACCGGCTCGCGCCCGAGGTGCGCGTGACGCTCTACCGCTGCGTGCAGGAGGCGCTCACCAACATCCGCAAACATGCCCAGGCAACGAAGGTGCTGGTGCGGCTGCGCGTGGATGGCGAGGTGGACACCAATGCCGATGGCACGCCCGATAGCGGGCAGGTGGAACTGACCGTGCTCGACAACGGGCCACATCCCACGGACGGCGCGAAAGAGTCTCCGTCAGGCTTCGGTTTGCAGGGCATTCGCGAGCGGATCGCGCTGGTGGGGGGCAGCGTCGCGGCGGGGCCAGAGCCGGGGGCAGGCTGGCGCGTGGAGGTCCGGTTGCCGACAGCGCCCTTCGCGACACCTGCGGACATGGCGCCACCAAGCAGAACATCAGCGACGACACCGGGCGCGCTTGTCGCCAGCGGCGATACAAAGGTGGAGGCGGGCCAATGACCACCGGGACATCAGGGCAATCTGAGCAGCACGAGACAGCCGGGGCAATCCGCGTGCTGATTGTGGACGATCAGATGCTCCTGCGTCAGAGCTTTCAGCGCTTGCTGGAATTGGAAAGCGGCATTGCGGTCGTCGGGGTCGCGGGCAACGGCGAGGAGGCGCTGGCGCGCATCGCCGAGATGGAGCGCGGCGGCGCGCTGCCCGATGTCGTGCTGATGGATATCCGCATGCCGGTGATGGATGGCGTGCAGGCGACCGAGCGGATCGGCGAGCGCTGGCCGAGTGTGCGTGTGCTCATCCTGACCACCTTCGACGACCAGGAATATGTGTTTAAGGGCATTCGCGCCGGAGCCAAGGGCTATCTGCTCAAAGACTCCTCAGCCGCCGAGTTGCTCGACGCGATTCGCGTGGTCTACGCGGGCGGCTCGCCCTTGCAGCCATCGGTCGCGGCGAAGCTGGTGGCGCACCTGGCCCAGCCCGATGCCGCCACCGCGCAACAATCCGGCGCGTCTGGCGCTGCCTCCACGCTGCCCATGGGCGAGGAGTTGACTGACCGCGAGCGCGAGATTCTGGGCTATATCGCCCGTGGCGCGAGCAACCGCGAGATCGGCGAGGCGCTCTTCATCACCGAGGGTACCGTCAAGAACCACGTCTCGAATATCCTGGGCAAGCTGGCGCTGCGCGACCGGACACAGGCCGCTCTCTGGGCGCGCGAGCACGGGCTAGGGTAGTACTCCGCCAACGTAACTACCGCTCGTATGCTCATTGCGCGGAATATGGGATAATACGGCTATCACATGCGAGACGGGCAGGAGCTATACAGCATGAGCGAAACGGTTGCGCATGACGCGAAGGCGTCTGAGGTGGTCGAGCAATACCTCGAAACGATCTATAACATGGGCATGGAGGGCGATGTCGTCATCGGCGCGCGGTTAGCGGAAAAGTTCAAGGTTGCGCCGCCAACGGTGACGGAGACGCTCAAGCGCATGGTGCGCGACGGCTATATCGAGATGGATAGCAGGCGCCAGGTGACGCTGACTCCCAAAGGGGTGGAGCATGCCGAGGGAGTGCTGCGCCGCCACCGGCTGACCGAGCGCTTCCTGGTGGATATGCTCGGCATGCAGTGGCATCAGGTCCACGAGGAGGCATGTCGGCTGGAGCACTATATCTCTGGCGCGGTCGAGGCGCGGGTGGTCGCCTCGCTGGGCCTGCCCACTACCTGCCCTCACGGCAACCCTATCCCCGGCTCGGTTCCCGATGCGCGCAACTATCTGAAAGACCAGGGCGCAATTCGCCTGCTGCTGGCCGAGCCAGGACAGCCAATGCGGCTGCTGCTGGTCTCGGAGGTAGTCGAGGACGAGGAGGCGATCATCCACTATCTGCACGATCGCGGCATCGTCCCTGGCACGGAGCTTTCGCTGGTCAGCGGGCCGCCAGAACCCGACGAAAGCGACGCCGTGCTCGCGCTGGCCGACGGCTCGCAGCTGACGATTCCGGCGCGCGTGGCCTATGCGCTCTGGGTCGTCCCGGTGTGATTATTCCTCGGTAACTAGAATGGCTTCAATACCATCAGCCACAGGATGATAGCCAGACCAATGCCGCCAGTGACCACACTGACCCACGGATTGAATGCCGCCTGATTAGCCGCGAGCGCTACCGGGTTGGCCTCGCCTGTTCCCTTGATTCGGCCGGTCAACCCTGCCGCCGCCCGGATCTTGCGAAGTTGGCGTCCGGGGAAGGCTGACATCAGGCCCGATACGACGATGAGTACGACCAGAGCCGCAAAGGGCCAGATGCTCGAGATGTTTCCCACAATCGCGGCGCTGATACCTCCGGCCAGGAGCACCAGCAGGGAGACATTCATGGCGATACCAGATTGCCCCGAGAGCGCCAAAAGCGCACGCAGCGCAGTGACATCTTGTTCGGCGCGCACTCTGAATGTGACGAACGTCGCGACGCCGTGCGACATGAGAAAGCCGAATACGCCCAGCAGGTGGGCAAAGACGAGCCACGAGTACATCGAGTACACAGGAAGTCCCTTTCATGAAGGAGATAGAAAGGCGCGCGATGGAGGACACCGTCGACCTAGCCACAGACTTTTCAACCATCAATCGCCTGACAGGGCGGGTCCAGCCATCGCGAGAGACGTCAATCGGGTAGGAGCCTCTTGCCCATCAGGCGGATTGCCAGCAGGGCGACCCAACACCCGCCACTGAAGATGCCAACCCGCGCAATGAGTCCTACTGGACCCCCATCCAACAATTTGTAGGTGAGGACGAAGGCGATATAAGAGGCGACTACCAGCAGACCGGTGGCAATCGAATACCAGACCCAGCCGCGCCTGGCGGGATCAGCGGCATCGCGCCGCGCCAGCACGAAGCAAGCGGCAGCCAGCGAAATGAACTGAACCAGGCCAAAGAGCATATGAATGGTTCCGTGAACGGTTGCCGTGGTCGACGCTCCAGGTGGGTACCCCAGCACCGGGTCGGTGATGAAGATCGCAATCACAATGAAGCTGAGGCCATAGATGCCAAGTAGGATGTGTCCCCAGGTGGATCCACTCCCTGTGCGCAGAACCCGCCTGAGACCGATGGCAAAACCGAGCAGAAGTAACCCACTGATGATGTAGTTGGAAATTTGTATCCATCCACCCGCTCCCAATTCGAGCGAGCTATCGGGCATTTGCCAGGCATTGTAGCCAGGACGTGTGGCCCCAAGGATGAGCACGACAACAATGTTGAGCAGTGGACCAATGGCGCCGCACGCCAGGAGCAGTCTGTTCACCACTGGCTGCTCTCCAGCTTTTCTAACCGAGATTTCCATATGCTGTTTCCCTTTGCTGTAAGCAATGTGCACGGGTCTTTCGCGTCTCCGCTACCCCGTTGACGTCTGATGATGCAGACTCTAGCTCTCAGCGCCGAGAATAAATTGAACAGCGTGGCTATTCTTGAAAATGCGTGAAGGCGGCAACCCGAACGTGGCGCGAAAGACTCTCGTCAGGTGCGCCGAGTCAGCGAATCCCGCCGCATGAGCCGCCTCAGTGAGAGACGCCCCATGTGTCGTGGCGCGCAGCGCGGTGTACAAGCGACGCCAGCGCAGATAACTCTGCACTGAGATGCCCATCTCGGTGCGAAAGAGGTGACGGAAACGGCCTGGCGAGAGATGGACACAAGTGGCCAGGTGCTTGATTGGCTGGGATTGCTCCACGAGGAACTGAGGGGTCACTAGCGATTGCGCCGTCGCTATCCGTGGATCGTCGGGGCCTTCATCCCAGCTCGGTCCGACGAGTGTGGTGAGGACGTGTGAGAGGAGAGCCTGCCCAGCCTGTTCGTCTAGCGCCTGCTCCCCAGACGCCAGAAGGAGGGGCCGGAGGACGCGCAGCAGATCTTCGGGCAGGGCTGGGAGCTCAGAGGCGGATGTGATCCGCAGATGGCGGGCGAGAGCCGCCAGCGCGCGAGACTCGCTCCAGAGCACGAAGCAAGGTATCCCTGTCGTCTCGAGCACGTGCGGGACATGTGGGCCTACAATGAGGCTCCGCTGCTCGGTGTATGGCCCACTCGCATCCGTCCGTACCCGCAACGGAGCGCCGAAGCTGATGCAGACCTGCGTGGCGTAGTGATGGTGGAAGTCGGAAAACCATCCCAGCCCCACGGCAATTGCCTGGCTTGGCCAGAATATCCCCCTCGTTGGCTGGTCGCCCCATCCACCTGGATCGTCAAGCGTAACTTCACTGGCGTCGCGACTGGCGTCGCGCCGAAAGTCATCGCCGCGATCGGCGCCCGTCGTGGGGTGTGCGCTGTAGTTGTCAGTCATCACGCCCCATTCCTTAACCGCAACTTCATTGCTTATTGGGCGGAGCGCAGCGAGGCCGTTCAGGCACGGTTTTAACCGCCATCCGTCCTCACCGCCAGCCTCACTCCGTATACACGCTCGGCTTGAGCACGCCGATATACGGCAGGTTGCGGTACTTCTGCGCATAGTCCAGGCCATAGCCGACGACGAAGCGGCTGGGGATGCTAAAGCCGGTGTATTGCGGCTGAATGATGTCGTCGCCATGCGCCTTCACCTTATCCAACAGGGCGCAGACGGAGATACTGGCGGGATTGCGGCGGGCCAGATTCTCGGTCAGATACCTCAGGGTCAGCCCGCTATCGATGATGTCTTCGACGATGAGGAGATGGCGCCCCTCAATCGAGGTGTCCAGATCTTTGAGGATGCGCACCACGCCGCTGGACTCCGTCGCGCTGCCATAGCTGCTGATCGCCATGAAGTCCATCTCCAGTGGCATATCGAGACGGCGCGCCAGATCGGCCATGAACATCATCGCGCCACGGAGAATCCCCACCAGCAAGACCTGGCGACCGGCGTAATCTTCCTGGATGGCCTCGGCCAGCGCGGCGATACGCGCCTGGAGCACTGGCTCGGAAATCAGGATTTCTTCGATGTCTTCATGCATGGAGCTGGAGTTAGACACACGCGTTCTCCTCAATCTGGCTTGTTGTCACATAGACGCCATCGGCAGAGGCATACACCGCCGCCATCATAAGTATACTGTGCCAGCGTCGCCTCGCGTCACCCGCGCCTACTCGTGGTCGAGCGCGGCCAGCAGCTTCGGCAGCGAGACATCGTACCGGTACTGGATACTGCTATGATTGTCGTCGAATTCTTCATGCTCGAAGGCGATGGTGCGGGTGGCGAGCCGGGCAGCCATCAGCCGCGCGCCATAGTGCAGGTTGAACTGATCGTGGTCGCCGCAATCGATAAAGACTAGGCGCATCCCGCGCAGCTGCTCGCCATAGCGGTCGAGCAGCTCTACCGGATCCCACTCCAGCCAGCGCGCCCAGACCTCAGGAATGCGCTCGCAGGTGTGCAGGTCCATCGGCAGACCGATGCCGAGTGGCGCGCTGGGATCGGGCGAGTAACACGCCGCCATCGCCAGGATGTTCAGCGCGTCGAAATCGGAGCCGTTCTTCTTCACCTGCGCGTCGAACTGTTTCCACCACGTCTCAACGCCACCAAACGTGTTAAAACGGTTGCAGGCCTTGGGGAAATCGGGCGCGTAACAGAGGTCGAAGAACATATCGCCGCTGTGGCAGGCCAGCGCGCCAAACACCTCGGGGTGGCGCATGCCGAGAATCATCGAGCCATAGCCGCCGCTCGACTTGCCGAAGACTCCCCGTGACTGCGGCGTCGCCAGCGTCCGGTAGTGCGCATCCACCCAAGGGATGATCTCGTCGATGACGTAGTCCTCATAGCGGCCCGTCGCCCCAGAGTTGATATACTGGCTGCCGCCGTAGCGCGTGAAACAGTCGGGCAAGACGACGATGGCATGGGGCATCCCAGCGGCGTAGAGGCGTTCCAGCCGCTCGGCCAGATTCGGCTGCCACGAGTCTTCGTTGAGCAGCATGATGCCCTTGCCCGTAAATCCGGTCAGCGCGACGAGCACAGGATAGTGGCGCTCAGACTCGGCGTAGTCTGGCGGCAGGATGGCAGGCAGGCGGCGGTTGGCCGGGTCGCCAAGCGGATTCTCGCGCAGAACGTCGCTTTCGAGTACCGGCATCTCAATCGTCACGGACATGGAGTATTCTCGCTTTCATGAATCAGTAATGATCCTGCTCTCGGCCTTGAAAGGCCGGAGTAGGGACGAGAAGGGCTTAAAAGCCCGTTCGGGCATAGCCCGATTCGCCGCCGTTGCGGCGAAAAGGCCATTCATGGCCAATATCTGCCTTACTCCGGCCATTTATGGCCGAGGGAGGGTAGGTCATTCAGTGCAATCCCAGCAGCGCCACGACCAGCTCGATGGCGATCAGGACGATGACCAGCACCTCCAGCGAGGTCGCCACGACTTCCTGCGCCTCGTCGCGCAAGAGCGCCGCCGTCTCGCGCAGCACCTGCAACGCCTCCGCGATGCTCGTCCGCCATACCTCGACCTTCAGCACGGCGAGCGCCGCCGCATAGACGCGATTCCAATAGACATCCTCGGTCACTTTGAGGGCGTTTTCGACGCGGGCGCTGGTCTCGGTAATATCGGCGATCAGGCTGTGTATCTCGCGCAGAAACGACCCCGACGAGAGCAACACCGACCAGCGCGGACGCCGCGACTGCGCTACCCGTGGACCCACCCGCGCCAGATCGCGCTCAACTTCGTCGTCATATGAGCGGAACGCCAGCAGTTGCGCGTTGGCGAACTCCAGCAAAAGCGCCACGTCATCGCGCGCGGTGGCATCCGGCTCGACCACGACCGCCGCGCCCCACGTCAGCACGATCAGGTCGTCCTCATAGTAGCTGAAACTGCTGGCAAGTTGCGCCGCCGAGGCGCTTAGCAGCTTGCGCTCGCCGAGCGCGGTGCGCAGAATGGTGGGGTCGCGCGCAAGCTCCGAGGCGGGCGCGCCAGATCCCAGGCGCTCGATGAACAGGATCGCGTAATCTTCGCCGCGCTCGGCGGAGAGGTACGGGCGCTCCATCGTGGGCCGAAGCAACTGGACGAAGGTGTCGTGCTGCTGCTGGAATTTCTCCAGCACCGTGGGCGGATAGGTCTGTACCGCGCCCAGCAGCTCCGCCGCGACATCCCAGGAGAGATCATCGGGCAGACGCAGCATCATGCG
>JAICKD010000319.1 GCA_025928125.1 Ktedonobacterales bacterium | reverse complement strand
CCCTCACCCAAACCAAGCGCCGCTCGCGTCGCGAATATGAAGCCGTAATTTGGGGCCAGGGCCGTGAAGGTCGTCACAATGCTCCAGAAGGTGATACCTCCGGCCACAACGTTCTTGCGCTTGACGCGATCCGCTAAGAGGCCCATGGGCAAAATACTCAGGGTATACACCAACAGAAAAGAGGTCGCCAACAAACCATATTGCGTATCCGAGAGGTTGAATTCGGTTTGCACGTGATCGCCAATCGCTAAGAACGCATAGCGGTCAGCATAATTGATGAAATTTGCCAGCCAGAGCAACCAGAAAATGTATCGCGCATAGCGGCGAGTCAATGACACAGAGGCGCCTGCGGTTCGGGCGAGAGACGACTGGCTCATACGGCTTCCCCCATGTGTGCTTGCGGAAACGGTCAATCATAGCTGCTTACGAGCGCGGGCTACGACGAGCGCTGGCGGCTAAAGCCGCGACTAGGGGCCTGCGCTGCGCTATGGCCGCAAAGCCCGCCTGCGCGGGCTACCAGACCCAGACGCGCCTCAGTGATTGCCTGAACAACATTCTAAACAGCATTATGGTCGACACAACTATCCGCCAGCAGCGCGCGCAGATGTGTGAGAAACTGCTCCGGCTGCTCGAACATCGGCGCGTGGCCGCAGTTCCTCAGAACCACCTCGTGATACGCGCCGCCGTTGCTGGCGTAGCGGTCTAGCAGCGTCCGTATCTGCGCTAGCATGGGCTGCGCCGGGAAGATACGCCTGCCGGGCCAGCCGCGAATCATGGCATAGCGACCGAGCATCGCCGGATCGAGCTGCGCCGCGTCGCTGACCATCACATCATCGCCGCCGCGCACCCAGAGGACCGGCGGCCCGTCGCGCATCTCGCCCAATGGGGCAAGATTGAGATAACGGGGCGAGAGCGCGTTGTTCGGGCCATAGATCCCCGGCGCGACATATGGCCAGTTGGGCGAGGCCACCTTGTCGCCCGGATAGTGCTGTTCGCCGATGCGCATCATCAGCATCTGCTCGACCAGAATATCTTCGCGCTCCGCCGCGAAACGGAACGAGGGCCGCACTACCACATTGCGCAGTGAGTAGCGCGCGGTAAACGGTGACCTGGCGGTGGTATCGCCCGCGCCGAAGCGCTCCGCCACCTGCGAATAGACCAGCCCGCCACCGCTGCCCGCGCAATCGGGAAAGTTCGGCGTCCCCTCGGCGTCGCGGGTGCCGCCGTAGCCATAGGGCGACCCAGTCGCGTGGAGTGTCAGCGTCCGCACCTGTTGCGGATGGTCGAGCAGATACTGCATCGTGATGACGCCGCCAAGCGACCACCCCAGCAGGTGAAATCGCCCCAGCCGGAGCGCCCTGGCCAGCGCATGGATGTCATCGGAGTAGTCGCGCACGCCTCGCGCCGCGTTCGTCGGTAGCGGCTCCGTTGCCCCATAGCCCCGCAGGTCCGGCGCGATGATGTGATACTCCGGCAGCGCCGCCATCAACTCCTCGAAGAAGCGTCCAGAGGACATGTTGCCGTGGACCAGCACGAGGGTCTCGCCAGTGGCCGGGCCGCTCTCATAGATATGCTGGCTCAGGCGCGGTGTACGCACCATGCGCGAGCGGATAGCGGGGAGCAGGGGATAGCGCGAACCGGGCGGCGTTTCAACGAAACCCTGGGGCGAGACAGCCATGCACCGACCTCCACAGCGAAATCAGACGAGCGATGACGCCAGTGTCACCCTCGCGCGGGTAGTGCCACCAGTATAGCGACCACACGCAAGAGGGGGTGGATAGCATGCGCCTACCAGGCAAGGTGCAGATAGAAGCCAACGATGAATCGGGCCACCCACGTAGTGGTCGCAAACCATAGCAGCAGAATCAGCGTCGACACTACCAGATTGGTGGGCGTGCGCCAGCGCTGTCCTCGGCGCGCGACGATCCCGCTCAGGATGAAGCATCCCATCGCACCTGCCGCTATGATCGCAATGAGCGCATGACTGATCTCTGGAGACCGGGATATCACGACGTCGAGCAGCTGGTTGATGGATAGAGGTAGGCGCAGGCGGAACGACACAATCGCCGGGAGGGAACTCAGGCCTAATAACACAAGGAAGCCCAGGCCGACAAGGCTGACGATGAGACAGACTTTGGCCCACTTTTCCAGCCGCGCCAGCGTCGCCTCATTGCCCGATTGTCGGCGCGCCCCGCGTCCCAGGAGAATGGTGAGCACAGCGAGCGCCATGATGGCCAGGAAACTGACGATCACAATAACTGTTACGCGCGCGAGGGCCGCCTGCTGAAATGGTGTGACATCGCCCCGATAGGCGGGGAAAGCGTCGAGTTCGGGAGGACGAAGCACGTGCGCAACGGCTTCCATAATCAGCAGCCAGACCGCCGAGGCGGCGATGGCAAGGCCGCCGCAGATGGCGCTGATCGGGGTCAGCCACTGCCCGCGTCCCTGCGCCCGCTGACCGGCGTTTGCAGGATATGGCGGCTGGCCAGACGGGGAAAGCGTCACGGCGATATCCTTCCAGAGGGCGTTGTGATATATCAACTCACCTCGCATACGTAAAACTACGCCCGATCCCTTGCGTGTATCACATCCCTGCGCAGCCGCCGACGGAGACAATCAGGCAACCCTGGATGGTAGCCCGAATATGCTGCTATACACCGCTCTGGTTGTGTCGAATGGCGCGCCATGTTATACTCCCTCCGTGCGCCTCCGCCAGTCTGGGCATGGATTCCGGGCCGCGCTATGGATGCTTTTCGCGGATGATCGTGGGGCGCCGACGCTATTTGCCGCTCGGCATAAGGGAGGCCACGGCCTGTGTCGCTTACATTACTTTTTGGCTTGATGACGCTGGCGCCGGCCGTCGTCGCGATTCTTCTCGTCATTCTTTCGCGTCTCACCACTTTCCGCCTGCCGTCGCTGGTTGCGTTCGCTCTGGCGGGACTGGCCGCCGCCGCGCCCATCGTCGGGCTGATTCTGCTCAGTTCTGATCTCACATTCCCCACGCCACTTCGTTTCGCCTTCGCGGGCAATAGCGCCACGCCCTTCGCGCCGGTCTTCCGCGCGGATGGCCTTTCCTTCTATGGCGCCTGGGGCATCGCGGCGCTGATCGTGCCGTTGCTGCTCTGGCTGGTCTGGATGGACGCGGGCCGGTCAGAAGGCTCATCCAGGCGCCTGCTGGCCGAGCTTGGACTGGTGATTGGCCTCGAAGTCTGCGCGCTGCATCTGGTCTTCTCCGATAACCTGCTCTGGCTTGGCCTGGTCTGGCTCGCGCTGGTGGCGCTGACATGGTACCTGGGCGAGCAGGGCGCTGAGAGCAGTAATCTCGATTATCGCGGCTTGATTGCGATGCTGTTGGGGCCAGCGCTGACGGTGCTGCTGCTGCTGCTCATCGCAGTCACCACCAAGGATCACACCTTCTACGGCCTGGCGGGCCATTCAGCCGCGTCGCCGTTGCAGATTCTTCTGCTGGCGATCACCCTCGCGCTGGCGGGCGGCGGCTATCCCTTCGTCGCTTGGGTGCGCCGGAGGGCCGCGTTTGCTACGCCATCCGGGTTTGGCGCGCTGCTAGCGCTGGCGCTGCCCGTCGTCGTCTTCGTCGGCGCGCGTATATGGAGCGCCCTGCAAGCCACCACCAGCGGACTCTGGCCGCAGATTGGCGCGGTGACGCCGCCGATTACTGGGGGCATCGCGCTGGCGGTGTTCGGCTCGTTGACCATTGCCATCGCTGGCCTGCTGGCGCTCGGGCGTCGCGATGGGCGCACGCTGGTGGCGCTGCTAGCGACCGCGCAGGTCGGTTGGGGGCTGTTCGCCCTCGGCTCGTCGCAGCCCGCCGCCGCGATTGGCATCGTCGTCTTGCTGGCGACCAGCGTGGTGGGCATCGGCGCGATGACGGCGTCGCTGGTCGCGGGAGGGATCGTCACGGCGGATGACGAGCCGGATGGCGCTGGTCCGGCGCCGTTTGGTCTGGCGTCACGCCCGCTCAACCTCCTTGCCTGGTCTATCGGCGCGGCCACTGCGCTTGGCGTCCCGTTCTTCGGCGGATTCATCGCGCGCCACCAGATCACCGCTGGCGCGCTCGCCGGGACGAAACTAGGCATCCCGCTGCTCGGCCTCGCCTGGCTGGGCGATGCGCTCATTGCGCTGGCGCTGATCCGGGCGACGGTGCTGGCCTTCAAGGCCGATCCCAATGAGCTGGCGGGCGACGAGACCGAAAAGCCCGCGCGTTCCTCCGTCTCGGAACTGCTGGAACTGCCTGGCGCGGTACTGGCGGTGCTCGGCATTGCGCTCGGTATCTTCCCCCAGACCTTCTTGAACTTCGGCGCGCTCTTCGCGGTCGATCAGATAACGCCCCAGGGCGCCGCGAATGGCGTGCTGCGCGTCATACCGTTTGGCTACACGACCGGGAATAGCCAGTGGCTCCCCGGCATCTTCTGGCTGGCGGCGGTGGTGCTGGCTGGCGCGGTTCTGCTCCTTCGCCTGGGGACCCATCGCACCGTGGTGACGCTGGAGACCAGCGACGAGGAAGCGGTGACTGGCATGGGCATGGAGGGCGACGCGCTGGAAGAGCCAGCGGTCGTCTGGGTTGACCTCGCCTCCGCCTTTACCTCGTCGTGGACGCAGGTCGCGGGCAGTCAGCTCATCGGCGGTATCGATGAGGATGACGAGTACCTCGAGGCGCAACTGGACGACGATGACGGCGAAGGTGACGATGACGGCGGCCCCGACGACACGCTGCCTCCTGGCGACGGCGATGACAGCGCCGCGAGTCCCGATGAAAGCGCGGCTCCGGCCGATGCCGATGGCGTGACGGCAGAGACGCCCACGGCCGACGAGCCAGCCGAGGACACGTCGGTCGAGAAGGCGCCTGTCAGCGAACGCAAGACGGCGAAGCAGGGCGCCCGGAAAGCCGGACAGCGCGGCCAATCGCAGAAATAGACGACTCCCAGGAGGAAAATAGCCCATGAACGGGGTGTTGAGTTTTGCACTGGCGGTGCTGGTTTATCCGGGACTGCTGGTGGCGGTGGTCGCGGGTGTGGCGCTGCTCCTG
>JAICKD010000151.1 GCA_025928125.1 Ktedonobacterales bacterium | reverse complement strand
GTGCGCAGTTCGTGCGAGACGTTGACGATCAGCTCACGCCTGCTCTGATCGGCGCGTTCGGCGCGTGTCCGTTCACGGGCCGCTGTCGCCTGGGCCTCGGCCAACCGCCGCGCGTTGTCGTTCATACCGAGCATCAGGCGGGCGAACTGCCCCCAGAGATATGCTAGACCGTTGAAGGCATAGAGCGCGCCAATAAGCAAGATAAAGCCAAGCACGCTCAGCGCAAGCGTCGCCACCATGAAAAGAGGAACATTGAGACCACTGATGACGATACCAAAACCCAATCGCAGCTGGAACTGGTCGCTCAGTCCGTGGTTGAGCGCCAGCGTAATGAGGTACATAACTGGGCTCAGCAGCAGGCTGACCGCAGCCGACAAGAGAGCAATGACGCAGGAGAAGCTGAAGACGCCGAAGGGAAACTCAACCAGCAGATAGGCGAGCCCCTTCCAGGTGACGGGGTTGCGCAACATACGGACGAAACGATGCCAGAGGGAAGTGTCGAGCGGCGCGGGTGCGGACATCGGCGCGATGCGCACGTTAAGCCACCACATCACCAGCTCGCGCTCGAACGTCGCGAATCCCCACGAGGCAAGCATCGTCGCAATCAACAGCACGAGGCCGATGCCGAGTATGGCGGTACCGACGCCGACGGAGAAGCACGTAATGAGAAGGACGAAGTAGAAGAGACCCAACGGAAACGCCGCGAGGAGGTACGCCAGGTTGAAGTAGGTCTGGCGGCGGGCGAAAACTGTAAGCAAGGCGAACCGAGAGTGGCGCCGGGTCACGCCGCGGCCCTGTATCTCGTCATAGCGGTAGTCCATATGCTTCTCTCCGTCGAGCGGGGTGGATCGTTTCTCGCCGAAGTATAGCGCCGCGATGCGTCAAGCATGTGCCAAAAGTGTTACGAAATCGGCTGGCTACGCCTGTTGCTAGCGTGCTCTTCGTGCTGGCGCTTGCCCTGCGCTATTAGCGGTCAGCTACACGACGACGCTGAAGCGCTCGGCCAGGACTGCCCGATACTCGTCTTCGGACGCCAACTCACGCTCCTCACGGTTCCCATCTATCGTTGTAATCAGGCGGAGGTCGCTGAGCGAGATGCGCCCATCTGGCAGGGCGAGCGAGCAGATGCGCTTCTGGGTAAAATGCGAGTCGGGCGAAGTCTGTTGATAGATGCAGCGTTCGGCGAAATCAGTCAGCGCGTGGGGTCTAAGGGTGAAGCGGTAGACCGGATTCCAGGGCGTGCTTGAATTGTCGCCGCGCTGCTCGACCAGCCAGTAGGGGTACTGGTCCTGCTCCGCCTGCTCGTGGTCGCGGCTCTGGCTTTCGTGCAGGCGGTATGTGTGTCCATCGCCGCCGTCCTGCTCGATGTCGGCATGAAACCGCAGTGGCTGGCGGTATGAGTCGCCGAAGCCAACGTCGGCCAGCCAGTCCGCGCCATCCACCTGGTGTACCAGCAGCGCCAGGTGATCATACGCGGGGCTGAACGTTCCTCCCGATTCGGCGACTTCCGCCGAGAGCATAGTCACCTGATATTCCAGTTGGCGCAACAGCCACGCAAACATGCCGTTCAGCTCGTAGCAGAAGCCGCCGCGTCGCCGAGTGACCATTTTGTCGTAGAGCGCGGCTACCCGCAGCACAATCGGCTGGCCATAGTGAATGGAGAGATTTTCAAACGGGACAGCCAGCATGTGCGCCTCATGCAGCGCCTGAAGCAACGTCAGCGAGGGTCTGTGAAAGTCGATATGCGCGGGCATTGTGAAGGCGATGCGGGCGAGATAGTCTCGTGGATCGAGCCTGGTTGTCGCAGCAGTGGTATCCATTGGAAAACAATGTCCTCCCCAGGCATTGTAACGCGGACGTTCTTACACTCGGCGCTTGTGGCCCATCGGCGTATTTTGCAGCGCATGCCGGAGCGCCGTTAACCCCTGAATGAGCGCCGATTGCTCGTCAGGCGTCAGCTGCTCGAAGAGTTCCGCATGGCGCTCGTGCATGTGGTGGTGGATTTCCCCAGTCATCCGCGCGCCAAGTTCGCTGAGACGAAGCAGCCGGAGGCGGCTGTCGCGGGCATCACGTTCGCGCAGAATCCAGCCGCGCTGCTCCAACTGCTGCACCAGCCGCGTAATACTGCTCTTTTCAAGCAGGAGCGCGGCGCCCAGATCTTGCTGAGAGATCGGCGCTCGCTCGGCCAGGAGGTTGAGCGCATAGATTTCCGACAGCGAGAGCGACCAACCGGGCAGTATCTGGTCGGGTCGTAGCACACCCATCTCGCGGATGACATCCATCAACAGCTGATCGAACGAAGTCGTTTCCATATCTCCCATCTTCGCACACAGGGGTTGCATTGCACAACTATTTAGTTGTATGTTACAACAATAATGGTTGCGACACACAACCATGTGACATCGGCTAATCGCTCGACGAGCCGCGCCCAACTCATGGGCTATGCAAGGAGAGGTAACAATGGATAGTCCGCACACAACCGCGCGCCAGCGCTGGATAGCGCTGATTCTACTTTCGGCGATTGAGTTCATGATCCTGCTCGACACCTCGATCGTCAACATCGCCTTACCGGCGATCAAGGCTGGATTACATTTCTCCGAGGCAGATTTGCAGTGGGTGCAGAACGCCTATATTCTGGTCTTTGGCGGCTTCCTCCTGCTCGGTGGGCGGGCCGCCGACCTCTTCGGGCGTCGGCGCTTTTACCTGGTTGGCCTGGCCCTGTTTACCGCCAGTTCCTTACTGGCGGGTCTCGCGCCGACGGGAGGGATCTTGCTCCTCGCCCGTGCGGCGCAGGGCATCGGCGCGGCAATCGTGATTCCGGCGGAGCAGTCGTTGCTGGTGACCATCTTCACCGATAAAGAGGAGTTCAACCGCGCCTTCGGCATCTGGGGCGCGATGGGCGCCGCTGGGGGCATCTTCGGCTTGCTGCTGGGTGGAGTACTCACCCAGTTGGTTGGCTGGCCGTGGATCTTCCTGATCAACGTGCCGATTGGCGCTTTTGCGTTGATCTTCAGCCCGCGTGTGCTCCCGGAGAGCCGCGCCACCGGAGAAGGACGCCAGCTGGATATTCTCGGCGCCATGGCGGTTACGCTAGGTATCGTGGCTCTCGCCTACGCGCCGATTGCAGGCCAGGAGTATGGTTGGGGTTCGCCGTTAGCGTATGGGGCGCTCGTGCTTGCGGGAGCGCTGCTCCTGGCGTTCGTTGGCATTGAGGCGCATACGTCGTCTCCGCTCGTGCCACTGCGTATCTTCAGGAATCGCAATGCGAACGGCGCGAACATCGTCAGCTTTCTGGTGGGCGCCGCGCACGCGCCGATGTTCTTCCTGCTCTCGCTCTATCTCCAGCAGGTTCTCGGCTACGACGCTCTGGCCGCCGGACTGGCGATCCTGCCGGTTGGCGCCACCAGTCTGGTTTTCTCGCTGCTGGTCTTGCCCAAAGCACTGGATCACCTTGGCCCCAGAGGGGTGCTGATCGCGGGAATGCTCCTGCTGGCCATTGGCCTACTGCTTTTTGCGCGCGTCCCCGTCCCCGGCAACTATCCGCTCGACATTCTGCCAGCCAGCATCATCGTCGCCATGGGTTTGCCCTGCGCGTTTGTCGGCACGAACATCGCCGCCGTCACCGCGGTACGTAACGAGGAGACAGGGCTGGCCTCAGGCTTAATGAACACGACCCAGCGCGTCGGCAGCGGCATCGGGATCGCCGCACTCACTGCTGTCGTGGTTGCGCGCATAGGTCCACTCAATACCCAGACCAGCCCCGCGATGCTGGCATCCGGTTTTCAAGCAGGCTTTCTTGGCGCCGCGCTGTTTGCGCTGCTGGGCGCCGTGTTGACGTTGCTCATCATCCGGTCGACGCATCAGACTCACGCCGATTCGGAGCGCGACCAGGAGGGTGAGGGTAGCGAGCAAGACAAAGAACTCGCGCCAGCCGGAGCACGGAAGTTCCATTTCCACCACTAGAGAGAGGAGGTCGATACGATGAGTCTCTATGCATTGGCGCTATTTGCCCACCTGGTCGGTGTGTTTAGCCTCTTCATCGGAATGGGGCTGCAATGGGTAGTCATTATTGGCTTCCGAAAGGCGCAGGCAATGGCCCAGATGCGCCTGTGGAGTGGCCTGTTACGACCTGTGGCGATGCTTGGGCCGCTCTCCGCCGTCCTGATTCTGCTCGCTGGCGGCTACATGATGTTCACCGCCTGGGGCATCGGAACGCCGTGGATTGTCGTCTCGATAGGCGCGATGCTGCTAATGGCGGCGCTGGGCATGGGCATTACGGTTCGCAAGCTGCGCATTGTCCAGCGGACGGCGATGGGTTATGGCCTCTCGGACGAGATCTCACCAGAACTGCGCCATCACATCTATAACCCAATGCTTTGGATTTCCGCGCACCTTGCAAGCGGTATAGCGCTGAGTATCGTCTTTCTGATGACGACTAAACCGGGCTGGCTGGCTTCACTGCTAGTAATGGCCGTAGCCATGGCGATGGGAGCCATCATTGGAGCAACAACGGCGAAGCCTCGACGGAATCCAGCCACTGTAGCTTCACAGCCCGATTTTGAGGCTATCACGGCACTTCAGCATTCGTTGGCCAACGAGGCCAACATCACTCGCTCCAGTCACTAGCATTTTCACTGGCCGGGCCAATGGCACCGTCTTGACCCGGCTAGTATACGTCAAGGGAGGTTCATATGACCATCACAAAGGCATCGGCGCTCCCCACAGAGCAGCGCCCAAATCACAGCAAACATCGCTCGTCCCGCCTGCCGGGGCCGCCCTGGTACACGGCTGCGGGGAACACCCTTCGTTTCTTACGCCATGCGCTCGACTTTAGTCAGGAAATGCGCAATCGCTACGGAGATGTCGTCTCCGTCCCGACGCTGATGGGTCGGTTGACACTCGTTTTCCACCCGGACGGCGTGCGCCGCGTCTTGCAGGAGAATCATCTCAACTACAACAAGAACATCCCCGACTATCGGATTCTCAGCCTCGTTCTGGGTAATGGTCTGCTGACCAACGATGGGGAATCGTGGCTCCAGCAGCGGCGATTGATGCAACCAGCCTTTCACCGCGACAGAGTCGCCGCATTCGGGACGCTGATAACCGAGGCCACTACGGCATGGCTCAACCAGTTGGAAACGGCTCAGGCCATAGGGAGTGGCAGACCGCTCGACATCCCGCAAGAGATGTCTCGACTGACTTTGAGCATCGTTTGCAAGGCTCTCTTTGGAGCGGACCTGCCCGCCGAAGCGCTGGAGCGTGTCAGCCGCGCCCTCACCACGGCGAATCACCTGCTTTCG
The DNA here is from genome assembly GCA_025928125.1 of Ktedonobacterales bacterium. GTDB lineage: Bacteria > Chloroflexota > Ktedonobacteria > Ktedonobacterales > JADMIN01 > DAHUXT01. Next base: position 2,060 of record JAICKD010000151.1, on the reverse strand, counting down.
GAGGCGTTTTACCTGCCGGGGATTCTCTCGCTTCCCACACCGCAACGTCATCGGCTACGCGAGGCCAGGGGCGAGCTACACGCGGTCGTCGACACGATCATTCAACAGCGCCGTGCGTTGGGCGAACAGCGCGGTCGCGGGGATCTGCTCGCGATGCTGCTCGACGCGCGCGATGCCGAGACTGGGGTAGGTATGTCGGACCAGCAGCTTCGCGACGAAATCCTGACCTTGTTGCTCGCCGGACACGAAACAACCGCCAACACGCTATCGTGGACGCTCTATCTGCTGGCGCAGCACCCAGATATCGCGGCGAATCTCCAGTCGGAGTATCGGCGTGTGTTGCAGGGACGGCCACCACGGATGGATGATCTGCCGCATCTTTCGCTCACGCGCATGGTTATCGAGGAGTCGATGCGCCTCTATCCACCCGCCTGGGCATTGGGACGCCGCGCATTGGCGGAGGACGAGATTGGCGGTCACACGATCCCCAAAGGAGCGTATGTCCTGGTCTTCCAGTATGTGACCCATCGCCATCCCGACTTCTGGGAACGACCGGACGCCTTCGATCCCGAACGGTTTGCTGCCGAACGTGCGACTGGACGCCATCGCTATGCCTACTTCCCGTTCGGAGGAGGACCGCGCCTGTGCATCGGCAACCAGTTCGCCCTGATCGAGGCGCGGCTTATTCTTGCGACTTTTCTGTCGCGCTACCAGTTGCTCCTGTCACCGACGGCACACGTGATCCCTGAGCCGCTGGTAACGCTGCGTCCGCGCGGTAGTCTGCTGATGACGGCGCACAGTACTACGGATGGGGCGGTATACTCCGGAGGGAAAGGAGCTTCGCAATGACCGATAGTGATAAAACCCAGGCGCGCGCGCGGCTGCGGCAACTCGCTACAGAATCTATCGAGAATCGTGATCCCACCGGCTGGTTCGAGAAGCTCTATCGAGGCGCCAAGGGCGACCCAGAGGCGATCCCATGGGCGCATCTGAGGGCCAACCCATTCCTCATCGAATGGGTGACAAGCAATCAGCCCAGCGGTGAAGGCCAACGGGCGCTAGTCGTTGGCTGCGGCCTGGGTGACGATGCCGAGGCGATGGCCCGCTATGGCTTCGATGTGACCGCCTTCGATATCTCTCCTGAGGCGATAGCGTGGGCTCGGCGGCGATTCCCCGATTCGCTGGTGCGATATGCCTTCGCGAACGCTCTTTCGCTACCAGAAAGGTGGAGCGAGCAGTTCCACTTGATAGTGGAAATCTACACGCTCCAGTCGCTGCCCTTCCAGGCGATGCGGGAGCGGGTCGCCGCGAACCTGGCGCGATGCATCGCGCCAGGTGGGTCGCTACTCGTCATCTGTGCAGGACGCGACGAGAGCGACGAGCCGGGATCAATGCCATGGCCCCTGACGCGCGCCGATCTCACTATGTTCGAGCAAGTGGGCTTGCGGGAAATGTCGTTCGAGGATCTTCTCTCTCAGGAGGAACCGTTCTTTAGGCACTTTCGCATTCACTACCAGAAATGACCGAGAATGACCGACGTGGCGATTGCCACCGCCAGCCAACCGCCACGTGTGCCACCTTCGCCGCACGTACGTACTACCCATGAAGGAGCCGAGGCGGGTATACTGCGCTTGAGTATGGCATCGAAGCTGCACATGAGAGGCGCGAGGCGGACGCGACATGATACGATTGCTGCTGGTCGAAGATCACAAGACGGTGCGCCAGGCGCTCAAGGCTGGCCTGGAGGCGACGGGCGAGGCGCAGGTGGTGGCGGAGGCCGCGACGGCCAATGAGGCAATCGCCGCCGCCGATGCCAACCCAGAGGCTGAGGTCGCCCTGATGGATGTCGAGCTACGCGACCCGGAGCTGGGGGCGGCAGCCGCCAGTGGCGTTGGCGCGGCGGTCGCCATCCGGCGCGAGCGGCCTCGCTTTCCGGTCGTCTTCTACTCGATTCAGGACGACGACTCCTATTTTCGTGAGTTTCGCGCCGCTGGCATCCTCAGCCACTATGCCTACGTCCGCAAGAGCAACTATCTGCTGCCGACCATGCTGGCCCCGCT
>JAICKD010000303.1 GCA_025928125.1 Ktedonobacterales bacterium | reverse complement strand
TATCTGCCGCTGAATTCGCAACTGCGGCTGCGCGGCGAGGTAGCCGCCGAACCAGACATTCGCGGCGCCTTTCGCTACCTGCTGGTGGATGTCAGCGCGGCCAGCCTGGATAATGGCGCGACATGGCAACCAGCGGTGGGTCGCGCCGACGTGACCGTCTATGGAGCCGACGACTGGTTCGCGCCCGACTATGGTGACACCCTGAGCCTGAGCGGCGCGCTCACTCCCCTGCAATCGGGCGCGCCAACGGGCGTCCTCGCCGAGATGCGTGGGGCGCGGGCAAGCATCCTGGCGCGCGGCGGCGGCAATCCTCTGCTGGCGATGCTCTTCGATCTGCGTCTGCGTCTGGCTGAATCGATCCAGCGCATGCTGCCTGAGCCAGAGGCGGCGCTGCTCATCGGCATTCTGCTTGGTTTCAAGACGCCTGTGTTGCGCTCGCGCCTGTCTCTCTTTACCGCCACCGGCACGATTCATCTGGTCGTGCCTGCCGGGCTTAAAGTGGCGATGCTTGCCGAAATCGCGCGCCGCGCGCTGCGTCCGCTCGGTTCATGGCCGCGGCTGGGTGGATCGCTGGCGGCGGTTGCGCTCTATGCCGCAGTTGGCGGTGGAGGGCCAGCGGCAGTGCGCGCCGCTATCATGGGCGCGCTGCTCGTGTTCTCAGGAGCGCTGGGACGCCGTTACAACGTTTTTACGGCGCTGGCGCTGGCCGCGCTTCTCATGACCGCCATCGAGCCGCTGCTGATCTTCGACGCGGGCTTCCAACTCACCACGCTCGCGACACTCGGCATCCCGCTGCTGACTCCGCCGCTGCAAAGGCTGCTCATGCTTGCCCTGGGCAGACTGGGCCACGGCATTGGCGCTAGCATCGCGGAATCGCTGGCGGTAACCATGGCGGCGCAGATCGCCACGCTGCCCGTTCTGGCGCTGACCTTCGGCGAGGTGTCGCTGATCGCGCCCATCGCCAACCTGCTAACGGTTCCGCTCCTCGCACCCTTGCTCATTCTGGGAGGGCTACTCGCCCTGTTCGGGGCAATTGGCGTCCCACTCTTTGGAGGGCTGGCGCTGGCGTTGAGTTGGGTTGTCTGGCCGCTGCTCTGGTACGTCAACGCTGCCATCGCGCTCTGCGCATCGCTGCCGGGGGCGGCGCTGGCTGTTGTTGGGCTGCCACTCGTCGTCGCCTGGATCTATTACCTGCTCTTGGTCATCGGTGGGTGGCGGCTAGCCCCGCTCCTGCGCCGTTGGACCGCAACACTGCACGCGCAGCAGACGCATACCCGCATCAGCCGGAGCGCCATTGTCGCGCTGCTGGTGGTCGCGTTGCTTGGCGCAGGCGGAGCGGCGGCGCCCGCACTGGCATCTGGGGAAGCGGCGCATCTCGACTTTCTCGATGTCGGCCCGGGTGGCGCGGCGACGTTGCTGCGGCTGCCCTCGGGCATGACCGTACTGCTGGATGGCGGGCCAGACGGCCCCGCGCTCGAAGGCGCGCTGGCTGGACGCCTGCCCTTCTGGCAACACACACTCGATTTGGCGGTAGTAACCGATCACCGCGCTGGCGCGATGCGCGGGCTGGACGACGCCGGCACGCACTTTGCCATCACTCGCGCGGTAGACGCGGGCGCGCTACATACCACACGCGAGTATCTCGCCTGGCGCGACGCGATGACCCATGCGGGCGCGGCCTACGCACAGGTGCGCCAGGGTAATGTGCTGCACTTGGGCGGGACCACGACGTTGACCGCACTCGCCCCGCCCCAATCGCTCTATCCTTCGCAACAGGGCGTCACAACCGCCAGCAACGACCTCATTCTTCGGCTGGATACACCCGGCCTGCGCGCGCTCTTTCTCGGAGCGGCGGACTCCTATGCGCTCGATGCGCTGACAGGCTCAGGGCAGTCACTCAGCGCCGATGTCGTAGAACTGGCGCTGGTACCTAGCGAGACGCTAGATTTGAGTGGGGCGCTGGGCGACGTGCTCTTCAAGGCGCATCCACGTCTGGTGATCATCTGTGACGCGCCGGTAGACCCCGATTCGGTGACGGCGCGCGAACGCGTGCACGGCGAGAACTGGACCTCTGACGCCGACGCGGCGACTGCGCTGGGAGCGCTTGTCTATCGCACGAGCGAGGCGGGCGTCATCAGCCTGAGCGGAGACGCGGGCGGCTGGCATCTAGGCGGATAGTGGTTCTTATGAGGCGGTAGCGTTGCCGAGCCGATCCCACAGGCCGAGCCGCCGCAGCTCCTGGCGCGCCTCGAAGCCGAACAGCTCGCGGTCGATCTGGCGTCCCGCGCGCAGCACAATCTCGCGCAGCATCTCGATGCATTCGGCTTTGGTGCGCGGATCAGTCTCGAAGGGGATGTGCTGGGCCAACCGCTCAATCGCCTGCTGATCGTGCCAGTTGCCTGGTGTACTTCCCATAGCGCCAGTCGCTTTCTTACACAGCTCGAGCTTCGTACTCTGGTTAAACATGGTACCATGCCCACCCCAACCGGACAATGGGTATAGCATATGGCTGCCTGCTCTGCCACTAGCAGCTGACTTCCCCCATTGCTCCTATGAAAGCCGTTTTTTCTTGACCTGCCGAGCCTTGGGCATGTATGGTGTGTTCGCGCTGACTCCCACTCAACGCGATCTTCGCTCTGATATCTTCGCTCTGAGGGATAAGAGCGCATCAAACACCCGGATGACTAGCTGCGGCAGGAGGGACTACATATGTTGTGTGATCAGTGCGGATCGGAACGCCCACGGTCGGGACTATGTCCTGAGTGCGGCGCGCCACCGCCCGGCACATATTCCTCCATGCGCGACTGGAAGGGTCGCGGCGGCGCTGGCGATAGTGGTCGCCGGTCGCGTGGCGGCTCTGCTGGCTCCAGCAGTTCCTGGCGCGCGGATACCTCTGGGCGGCGCGGAGGTTCGGGCGGACGCTGGGGTGGGAGTGGCGACAACTGGCAGGATGACGGCTACGACGAGCCACCCGCTGCTCGCTCCAATCGCCGCAATCGCCGCCCAGCCGACGGCTACGACGAGGTCGACCTCGACCGCGCGCTGGTTCCAGCACGCAACGAGATGATGGCGCCGATGGAAGGCAGCGCGGGCTTGCCAGCCCTTCCCGGCTTTCCACAGACCGACGAAGAAGAGCGCATGCTTGGCATTCGCCGTCCAGCCTTCATCCCGGCGACGAGCGAAAAACGCAAGAAGCGGCTCAGTTCCTGGCGCGTCGTCAGCGGCGTACTCAGCGTCATGCTTGCCTGCATCGCGTCGTGCGCAGCGGCGGGCATCCTGGGCAGGGACAGGATCGAGGCGCTCTGGGGCAAACCTGTCAGGATTGTCACAACACAGCCCGCGGTTGATCTCAGTGGCATTCCCGTGACACCAGTCGCAACTTTCGGAGCGGCTTCCAAGGGTGCGAAGCTCTCGCAGGTGGTTACCGCGCTCCATCGCCAGGGCAACTGCAATCCGGTTGACCCCTCATCGTACTTCCATGCTAGCGACGCGGTCTGGGTCTTCATCACGCTGACACAACCGGCGAAGGGGCATACGATCAGCGTTCGCTGGTTCGCGAACGGGACTGATGTCAACCCGCCATCGATCGATAAGACGTCTCTGACGCTGGGAGACAACAATGCGGGCGCGTGCTTCTCGCTACAATACCCCTCGCCCGGTAAAGGTATGGTGAAAGTCTATTGGGACCGACCCGCCAACGATACAGGCAACGATCCCAATGACTCGCAGCTGATGGCGACGATCAGCTTCGCGGTTCTGCCGCTCGGCTATGGCACGCCGACGCCTGGCCCGGCCGGAACCAATGTTCCGACGGCGGCGCCAACTGGCACACCGAAAAAGTAGCGCAGCCGCACGATTGCCTGGGTGTAGCGAGCGTATCGTATACTGGAAGCTCAGGTAGATGTTGCACAGGGAACATGAGGCAGGAGATGTCTGGCTACGATCCGCGCTTCCCGCCGTTTGGGTCGTCGGGCGCGAACGATGCAAGCGACTGGGATGATTGGGATCCCGGTCGGGCGCGGCGTGGCTACACACAGCAGATGCCAGCAATCTCCAGCCTGCCTCTTCCGCCGGACCCAGCCAATATCGATCTCCCCGGCATCGTCACGCCGCGGCGTCCCGCAAGCGGACTCGATGCGCTTGGTCCGGCTGGCCTCGCGCTGAGCGCGCGCGCCGAAAAAGAAGACTACCTCACCGTCAACTATGACATTCGCGAGCCGGGGTTTGTCGAACTCTACGATGCGCTGTTCGTACCGCAGTGGTCCACCCCGTTTGGACGGCTCCTGCTCAGCATCTTTCTGACGATGCCGCGCGACAGTGGCTGGCAAGTGCTCGACGTTGGCTGCGGCACTGGCTATCCAGCGCTGGAGCTTGCCCGATTCCTTGGCCAGGACTGCGATCTCGCGGGCATAGATATTTGGGAAGAGGCGATTTTGCTGGCGCGCCGCAAGGCCAGCGAAGAATGGCTGCGCAATGTGACCTTTCTGGCCGAGGACATCTGCGAGACGGCGTTACCTGAGGGCAGCTTCGATATGATCACCTGCAACCTGGCGCTCAGCAGCTTCGACGATCCACGGGTGGCGCTCGGGGCCATGTGGCGGCTTCTGCGCGCGGGCGGCCAACTTATCGTGACGACACCATTGCAGTCGGCGCTACGCGAATTCCTCGATACGTACCATCTCACACTGCGCGACCTCAAGCTGCAAGACTACATGCAGACTCTTGGCGCGCAGGTCGCCGCCCGGCCGACAATAAACGCGGTCCAGCGACTGATAGAAGGGGCAGGGTTTATCACCCGCCGCACCGTGACGGACAACTTCGCGCTACGTTTCCCCGACCCGCATGCGTTCCTGACATCGCCGCTGGTGCAGACCCTCTATCTCGGAGCCTGGCGCGACATCATCCCCGACATGACCATCCGGCGGCTCGTCTTCAATGAGGTGGAACGGCGGCTGCGCGTGCGGACGCAGGCAAATGGCGGCGAACTGGTCATGCATGTGCCGATGCTCTGCATCTCGGCGGAGCGCCCGTGATACCATATCGTGATACCGTATAGTGAGGATATCGCTGCGGCGCACGCCAGAAACGTTTGGGTGAGTGGAGGAAGCAGGCATGGCTGAGGCCAAAACGCAGCATCTGAGGCAGGCATACCGATGGGGCGTGCTGCTGCTCCTGGCGGTCGTATTGATCGCGGGACTGGTGGCGCTG
>JAICKD010000057.1 GCA_025928125.1 Ktedonobacterales bacterium | reverse complement strand
TGACATGGGCGACACCGCTGCCATGATGTCGAGCGCCGATGATGGTGGCCCTGGCGATCTCGATGACACTGGCGATGAAGCCTCCGCTACGGATGATGCCGGTGTTGGCGCCAGCGGTGACATGCCCGACGCCGCCGATGCGGGAGCCTCCGACGACGAGGATACGATGGGCGGGCCCGACGCGCCCGGCGACGAAGACACCATGGAGGGCGCCGACGTTACAGCTCCCGAGACAATGGGCGAATCTGACGAGGTCGAGCCCGAGACAATGGGCGAATCTGATGAAGTCACCCCAGAGACGATGGGCGGACCAGACGAGGTCGAGCCCGAGACAATGGGCGGGCCGGACGACCTCCGAGCCACTGATGCGACTGATGCGACTGATGCGACCGATTCAGACGACGCTGGCGCGTATATGGCGGTGGCAACCGAGACGATTGAGACCACTGACACGACCGATGCAACGGACGCGATAGCCGAGGATGCGTCAGACCATGTTGACGAGGCTCCTGCCGATGCCAGCGCCAGCGCCGATGCTGACGTGGCAGCCGACGATGTCGTAGCGGATGCCGCCGACGACACACCACAGGACACGGCGACTGATATGTCCGCCGATACAACCGCTGAGGCAGCCCCTGCCGACGCGGCAGCCGACGCCGTTGATATCGACGCGAGTGATGCGAGTGATGCGCCCGATGCCAGCGCCGAGACAAGTGCGGACGCTGGCGACGATGCGGCAACGGATTCCGTCGACGCCGCGCCTGCCGACGATACCGCCGCCGCTGCTGATACTGCCGATTCAGCAGCGGAGCCGACACCTACCGCGGCCAGCACAGGTGAGCATCCCGCTCTGGCAGAGGTCTCTAGCATGTTCGACAGCATCATGAACAAGCTGCGCGGGCTGCTGGGGCGCCAGCAAGATGATGGGTCTGTCTGACCATCCAACACGAGCATGCTGCCGAATCAGGGAATGCGTATTCCCATCAGACACTAGATACTGTCTGCGCTGCCCCTTCCTCATTTCGGGGAGGGGGCGGCTCTTGTCTGCGGGTAATGATGTGACGGTCTGGGGTATGATAGACTCATGAGTGATTCCACATCAGGCTACCCTGCGTTCCGCCGCCGCCTGGACGACGTGTTGCGCCAGCGCGACCCGGCCGCCCTGCGCGCGTTCCTCATTGCCGAGGGCCAGTGGACGCCTGAGACCGCGACCGATCCCGAGGCGGCGATGTGGATGATGATCGCCACCAGCCCGGCGCTGGCGAACCTGCGCGATGAGGCGCGCCAGTGGCTGATGGCCCACGGCCACGCTGCGGAGGCGCAGGCGATCTTCGGCGCGCAACACTCGGCAGACAAAGCGCCTCATCGCGGCGGCAGACCGCCCGGCAGAGGGTCTAGCAACACGCCACCCAAAGGCTCATTTGGTAAGATGAGCAGACCGGACAAGGGGCGCGACAACAGACGTCCACGCGAATAACCGGGCTGTTAGGCCAGCCCAGCCTTGCGCGCAATCGCCAATTTCTTCCATTCCAGACGGAGTGTGGCGGCGTCCACCATCTCATCGTCGATGACCATCGCGCCGATGCCCTGCTCCTTATCGGCGCGCGCGTAGGCGTCGAGGATGCGCTGCGCCCGCGCGATCTCTTCCGTCGTCGGGGTGAACGCCTCATTGATGATTGCGACCTGCGACGGGTGAATCGCCCACTTTCCGTCGAATCCCATCCGCGCCGCCATCTGCGCGTCACGCCGACACGCCTCCAGGTCGCGGATCGCCAGCGTCACGCCGTCCACACAGGTGATGCCCGCCGCACGCGCCGCGACCACCGTCTTCGCCTTGGCGTAATTGTAGTAGAAGAACTGCTCCGCGCCGGTCTCCTGCGCGCCGATATCGCCGGCGAAATCGACAATCCCAAAGACCAGTCCGCTCATGCGTGGGGTGGCGCGCGCGATCTGTTCGGCGTGTAGCACGCCATCCGCTGACTCGATCAGCGCCTCGATGGTGATGTGGCCGCGTGCCAGGCCCACCTGCTCTTCGATCTGGCCCAGCAGCCGGTCAATGAAGAGCACATCCTCCGGCCCGTTGACCTTCGGGACGACGACGCCATCCAGCGAGCCGCCCGCCGCCTCCACCACCTCGATCAGGTCGCGGTAGCAGAAGCGCGTGCGCACGTTATTGACGCGGAAAGTGCGAATCTTGCCGCCAAAGTCGAGTGTCCGCAGCGCCTCGATGACCGTCGCGCGGCCCGCCTCCTTCTGCGAGACGGCGAGGGCGTCCTCTAGGTCGAAGATAGTCTGGTCGGCATCGGACGCCGCCGCCTTCGCCATCTTGGCTGGTGCGTTACCTGGACATACAAGCTCTGAGCGGCGGATGCGAAACTCCTTAGTGATCACCAACTGGCCTATCGCGGTGTCGCTCTCGTCGCCCATATCGTCGCCCTTTCTTCCATCCCTCACGAGGCATCCGCCTGTGCCGAGCGGGGCGTCACCCGCAGCCGCATGCCGCCGGGCAGTTCCGCGGTCGGGCCGTAGTAGGCCTGGAGCGGCGGCTGATCTGGTGTAGGTGCGAGCGTGTAGTGGCGCAGGATGTGCGCGGCCATCGCCTTGATCTCAATCTGTGCGAAGTTGATGCCGATGCAGATGCGCGGCCCACCGCCGAAGGTGACGAGCGCGTAGGGTGTGCGTTTATCTTCCTCGCGCGGTGGGGCGAAGCGGTCGGGGTCGAACGTGTCGGGGTTGGCGAAGACCTCAGGCAGCCGATGGCACGCCGCCAGCGAGAGCAGCGCCCGTGTCCCGGCGGGAACATGATAGCCGCCAAACTCGAAGTCTTTGACAACGCCACGAGGCACGTTGCCCACCGGCGAGTAGAGTCGCCCCGCCTCATCCACGGTATTGCTCAGCAGATGCATCGCCTTGATCGCGTCCAGCGTGACCTCGCCGCCCGTCGCCGCCAGCGCCTCATCCATCTCGGCGTGTACTCGCGCCAGAATGTCTGGATGCGACGCCAGCAGGTAGAGCAGCCATGCGCTCATGCTGGTGGTCGTCTCGTGGCCCGCCACCAGCAGGATGTGTAGTTGGCCGAGCAGCTCGCGGTCGGTAAAGGGCGCGCTCTGCTCGTCGCCCGCCTTGACCAGCATCCCCAGGATATCGTCGGTGGGCATGCGGCGGCGCTCGGCGATCTTGGCGAGCAACAGCTCATCCAGCTCGGCGCGCACCCCCATCAATTTGGCCACGTAGTCGGCCATGGTCTCGACATCGTCGAAGCTGGATTGCATCAGTTTGAAGAAAAGCTCGCGCAGGTGGTCTACCTCCGCGCCAGTGCGCAGTCCCGTCAGGCACTCCGCCGCCACATCAAAGGTGATTTTGCGCGTCTCGGCGTACATATCTACCTCGTCGCGCTCCACCCAGTCGCTGCTTCGCTGGGCGATCACGCGATTCATGATGGGCAGGTAGCGGCTCATGTAGGCGCTGGTGAATGCGGGATTCATCAGCTTGCGCTGGCGGGCGTGCTCTGGATCGTCGGTGTTGAGCAGCCCCTTCTCGAACATGCCGCCAAGGGTCGGCGTCCAGCCGAGATCGTGGCTGAAGTGGTCGCGGTGTGAGTGCATCACAAAGCGGTTGGCCTCTGGCCCAACCATGAAGACCACCCAGCGCCCAAAGGCGTCACGGCCCTGCTCGCCCACCTCGGCGCGGAAGATCGGCCCGAGCGTCTGCGCCTCCCGCGCCAGCAGCGTTGGCATCGTATACGGATAATCTTCGAGGCGCGTGATGATGGGCATCTCGTCGAAGGGCCTGGCGGGTGTCTGGGTCTCTGCGCTCATGATCTGTATCGCTTTCCTGTCGCTGTGGCGTAATGGCGTTTTGGGGCATCGTGCGGCTCCCCGGCCCTCTCCCCCTGGCCCCGGCCTACGGCCCGCTGCCGCTCCGCGCGCTTGACGCGCGCTTCTCGCCTGACGGCTCGCGCGTCCGCCCCCTAAAGAGGGAGGGGGAACCAGAACTAGACCGGAATCCGGGCGCCCGCAGTGTACTACGAGAGGATTTGGCGTGGGGTTTGAATCACGCGCCTCAACTGATGACCTCGAACGTGGCGAACTCATCGCCAATGCGGATCTGATCGCCCGAATGCAGCACGCGCGGACGCTTGATCTTCTGCCCGTTGACCTGCGTGCCGTTGGAGCTGTCTGCGTCTTCGATGGACCACTGGCCGTTGTGGAAGATGAGGCGCGCGTGGTTCCGCGAGACGGTGCCGTCGAGAATCAGTACGTCGTTGCCGGTCGTTCGCCCGATGGTCGTGACATCCTGATGGAGGATGAAACTGCGCCCGGCCAGCACCCCGTTGAGGAAGGTCAGCCGACAGCGCAACGGTCGCCCGTTTGGGCCGAGGAAGCGGTCAACCTGGGCGCGTGTGCCGGAGAGATCGTAGCCACAGTAGGTGCAGTAGCGATTCTGCTGGTTGCTCACCGTCCCGCAGCGGAAGCACGCGCCAGGGGAACGGCCATCCCCGGGTGGTGGCGCAACGGCTGGCGGCGGTATGACCGGGACCACGGTGGCGACTCTCGCGGTGGGTGTGGCTATCCGTGCGGTGCGGTTGCCCTGTTTGAGCGCGACCTGCGCCTCGGCCAGATCAGCAGCCATCTCGCTGGCACGCTGGTAGCGCGCGCGGGGGTCTTTTGCCATCGCCCGCACGATGATGCTGGAGACGGCGGGCGGCAGGTCGGGATTAAACATCGTCGGCGCGGCCAGCGGCTCGTTGATCTGTTTCTGGATGATGCCAGCGGGCGTCTCGGCGTAGAAAGGCAGCCGATTCGTGACGGCCTGATAGAGCACGACGCCCAGCGCATAGATATCGGACCGCCCATCCACTCCGGCGTTGGGGATGCCTTGCTCCGGCGCCATATACTGAGGCGTGCCGACGCCGACGCTGCCCCGGTGGCTAGATGCGTTGGCGGCGAGCATGGTGGCGATGCCGAAGTCGGAGAGCAGCATATGCTCGTCCGAGCGCAGCAGCATATTGGCGGGCTTCACGTCGCGATGGATGACCTTCATGGTGTGGGCGTAGTCGAGCGCGCTGGCTGCCTGCTCGCAGATCTTGAGCACCCACCAGAGCGGCGCGAGGGTGCGGGTGGATTCGGCGGTCGCCAGGCGGTCGCGCAGGGTGCCGCCGGTCACGAACTCCATGACGATGTAGGCCCAGCCGTTCTCGTCGCCGGAATCGAAGATGGGCAGTATGTTCTGGTGGGCAAGGTTGGCGACGAGTTTCGCCTCTTGCTCGAAGCGCAGAATCATGTGGCGGTCGCTGCCATGCGTGGGGATCATCTTGATGGCGACGTTACGCTCCAGCTTGGCCTGGTATCCCCGATAGACGCGCGCCATACCGCCCGCGCCGATCTGCTCCAGGATGCGATATTGTCCGAGATAGCGATCCTTTGGGCCGCTCATGTCCGCCTCCTCCAGCGGTGTGGCCTTGCCGCTGGCTCCCTGCCCACAATTATACGCGATGGGTATCGCTTGCGACAGTGGCGTAGGAGACACCTGGGATGGGTGGCGGCCCCCTCCCCTAACCCCTCCCCCAGCTCACGCTGGGAGAGGGGGACCAGAGGTAGTAGCGGGGCGCCGGAGGTGGGTGTAACACAAAGTTGTCGAGTAGTCCAAAAGCGCTGACGTGGTGACACCGCGATCTTCGATCACCGCGCCGTTTGAGACGATGACTGCCGTGAGCCGCTTTTAGCAGCGTAGCACGAGTGGCGGGTGGTTGCATGGGGGCATATGAGGAAATAGACGAGGTTCTGCGGGGAAATGGGTCAGGAAATTGGCCGCAGCCCTCTCCCCTAAAAGGGAGGGGAGCCAGAGACGCACACAGCCCGTCATTTCCGATTCGAGGGCATCTGCCGGGAATAATCAGGTGGCGGAAATAGCCTATCATAACGGGAGGCGCAGTATGGCAACACAGAATACTCGCAGAAAGCTGGAGCAGATCGAGCGGGCGCTGGAGCGCCAGTGGCGCAGCCTCGCGCTGGCCGAGCAGCGCGGCCAGCCCGCCGCCGTCCTGGAGCGGATGTATTCCGCCTATCTGCGCACGCTCGACGCCTATATCGTCTGCGCGCGGGCGCATGTCGGGAAGGACGCCGCCAGTCGCCTCGCGTCATAGCGACACCGTTCAGTGAGGTATTGTGGCCCTACTACACGAGCGCCTGAGCCGCCGCCGCACGTCGCCTTCTGCCAACGAGCGCGCCAACAACAGTTTGCTCGATAGCCACACTGAAGTAGATCAAACCCGGCAGGCCAATTGCCAGGAGGGGCGCAAAGAGGGCAAGCACGCAAGAAATCAACCCAATACTTGCCATCCCCAGATTCTCCCACAGGCTGGCGAGTGTCTCGAATTGCTCGTGCTTGGTAAGTTCAAGCGCCTCACGTGCGAACCACGCGTGCAGATAGAGCAGCGCGAAGACGACAAAGACAGCGGACCACCCCAGTCCGTAGATAATATAGAGCTGGGTCGCCTGATGAGGATTAGCGTTGGAAACGTCGCTCGCTCCAGTGCCACCAAGCCACGAGCGGAACAAAAATTTGAGTGGGTAGACGTAGGCCAGAATCACAAACAGCAGCAGCGCATTGAGGCTAATTGTGACACCATCCTGCAAGCCATAGCGGCGAAAGAATAGGTAGTGGCGATACCAGAGAAAGCAGAGCAGGCCAAAGCAGATCGCAAATGGCAGCAGATCACGCATGGTTATAAGCAAGTCTTTGAAGTGTTCAGGCACATCCAGTGAGACCACCAGCAGCGTCACCGCGAAGCCGAATACGGCGTCACTGAAGCCCTCCAGTCGTGTGACCTCCTTGCCGCGCAGGCGAAATAACTTCGATGGGTCGCTGACATTACCCATCAGTTGTCTGCGAATCATGTCGTCTGCCCTTTCCCATCCTCGCCCCCTGTAAAGCGCATCCTTGCCTCCTCACTCGCAACTAACGCGCAAACTCCGCCAGCCGCCTCGCCTCGTAGGCTGGCTGGCGGCTAAAGCCGCGCCTAGGGGCTACGCCGCAAAGCCCACCTGCGCGGGCTAGCAGACGCACCCCGTCGTTATCTTGTGGGGAACGCGATCACACCCAGCCAGGATTAGCCGCGGCATTCATGCCGCGACGGTGAATCATCGCCAACCTCGTCGTGCCGACGCATCACCTGCCGCTACCCCACAAACTCCGCCAGCCGTCGGCCCACCTCACCAGGCGCGTCCTCCAGCAGCAGATGGCTCGCGTTGGGGATCGTCACCAACTGCGCTCCGGGCATCTCATCGCGCAGCCGCTCGCCTAGCGCGGGCGGCGTGATGCTATCCTGCTCGCCCCAGAGCAGCAGCACCGGGATCGTCAGCTTCGCGTTGTCGGTCGCCACCGAGTTCATGTAGCTGGGATTCATCAGGCGGATGTGCTGATAGAGCATCTGCTTGCCGACATTGCTATTCCACTCGTCCACATAGGCCGCGATGCGGTCGCTGGCGAGTTTCGAGACAGCGCCATTGGGCAGCGTCTTGCGCAGATCGTTGAGCACATCCTCGATGTTGGCGTGGTGCGGCGCCTCGGGGTCCTGATGCTTCACCATATCGGGCAGCGGCCAATTGGGCGCGAACGCTGTCTCGAAGGCGTAGGAGTTGATCAGCGCCAGTCTCGCGATGTTCTCGCGGAAGAGCCGGTTGGCCAGCACCTGGGCCACCGCCGCGCCCTGGCCAATCCCCACCAGCGTCACCTCGCTCAGCTTTAGCCCCTGGAAGGCGTAGAGCAGCGAGTCGGCGTGTCCCCAGATGCTCGTATCCGACGGCCAGGGATGGTCGGACTGCCCGTAGCCGAGCATATCGAAGGCGTAGACGGCATGGCCGGTCGCGGACAGCGTTGGCAAGACGCCATCCCAGACGAACGCGCCGCCGGGCAGATCGTGCAGCAGCACAATCGCCCCGCGTGGCCCCGCTGTCTCATTGGCGACGACGTAGCTCAGGTCGTAGTGGATGCTGCGCGCCGTGCCTCGCTGTGTGGCGACCGCCGTAGTGTTAGCCTTCGCCGGCGGCGCGGGTGCTGGCGATGGTGGAGGTGGGGGCGGCACGGCCTGCGAGGGCGACTGCGCCGACGAAACGGCGGCATCCGTTGGATTTTCCGTTGGGTTATCTGTCTGATTCGGCTGGTTGGCGTCCGCTGTCTGATCCTGCTGCCGGGGCTGGTTCTGCTGCGGAGGCGTCTGGTCGCTTTCCGGTGTCTCGCTCATCAGGTATTATCTCTTCCTAAACTCTCGATGATTCCGTTGGTCAGGCGCGGGCAAGCAGTGTCGGCACGTTGAAGAAGGCCGAGAAACCCGCATAGCGCGCCGCCGGGCCAAGCGCCGCCTCGATGGCCATCAGCCGGTTGTATTTGGCGACTCGCTCCGAGCGCGCCGGAGCGCCGGTCTTGATCTGGCCCGCGTTGGTGGCGACCGCAAGATCGGCGATAGTGGTATCCTCGGTCTCGCCGGAGCGATGGGAGATGACCGAGGTGTAGCCCGCGTGCGCAGCCATCTCGATGGCGGCCAGCGTCTCGGTCAGCGTGCCGATCTGGTTGAGCTTGATGAGGATCGAGTTGCCCACGCCCTCGCCGATGCCGCGCGCTAGGCGTGCGGTGTTGGTGACGAAGAGGTCGTCGCCGACAAGCTGCACGCGCTTGCCCAGGCGCTGCGTCAGCTCCGCCCAGCCTGCCCAGTCGTCCTCGGCCAGCCCATCCTCGATGGTGATGATGGGATACTCGCCGATCCACTGCTCGTAGAGGCCGACCATCTCACTCGCGGTCAGCGTCCGCCCCTCGCGCGCCAGCTCGTACTTGCCATTGCTATAGAACTCGCTGGCGGCGGGGTCCAGCCCCAGGAAGATATCGCCGCCCGGCTCGTAGCCCGCCGCCTCGATGGCCGCGACGATCACCTCCAGCGCGTCACGATTCGAGCCGAGCGATGGCGCGAAGCCACCTTCGTCGCCGACGTTGGTGTTGAGCTTGCGGTCGTGAAGCACCTTCTTGAGCGCGTGATAGACCTCGGAGCACCAGCGCACCGCCTCGGTGAAGGACTCCGCACCCACTGGCAGAACCATGAACTCTTGCAGGTCGGTCGAGTTTTCGGCATGCTTGCCGCCGTTGAGGATGTTCATCATCGGCACGGGCAGCGTGCGGGCGGACGTTCCGCCGATGTAGCGGTAGAGCGGGACGTTGGTGGCGGCGGCTCCCGCGTGCGCCAGCGCCAGCGAGACGCCGAGAATCGCGTTGGCGCCCAGCGTACCCTTGTTCTCGGAGCCGTCCAGCTCGATCATCCGCTCATCCAGCGCGACCTGATCGAGCGCATCGAGGCCGGTGAGGGCATCCTGTATCGTCTCGTTGACGTTCTGGACGGCCTTCAAGACGCCCTTGCCGCCGTAGCGGTCGGCGTCGCCATCGCGTAGCTCCACCGCCTCGTGCGCGCCCGTGGATGCGCCCGACGGCACCAACGCCGTGCCAGATGCGCCGCCGAGCAGCGCCACCGTCACCTCGACGGTCGGATTGCCGCGTGAATCGAGCACCTCGCGCCCGGTAATCGCCTCGATGATCGTCTCGTCGCCCAGCATCGTCATGCCCGTGCTTCTCCTCTCGCGGCGCATAGGGATACGCGGTTGTATCGTTGAGATCCCCGTTGATGCAATGATACAACGCTCCGCTCGGATTTTAAGGAGCAGAGGCAGCAAGCGTCAAGGAGTGCGCGGACTAGCTGGCGAGCGGATACATCAGCGCGTTGGTGTAGGTCGTCTCGCCGGATGCGCCTGATATACCCGATGTGCAGAGCGCCATCCACCCGCTGGTGAAGGCTGGGTCCGTCGCGGTTGGCAGGGCAATGCCGTTGATGTACGGTGTGATCTTATTGCCTTGATAGAGCACACCTACCGCGAAATGTACGTTCAGTGTGCCGTTCAGGGGGCCACTGGCGAAGGTGTTCTGTTTTCCGTCGGCATCGGCACTGTAGATTGTGTAAGAATTCGTCGCTGGATCAACCTGGAAATAGTACCCTGTGATATTAACCAGGCTGCCGTTGGAGCTCCCTTCGCCCTGACGGAAGCCAAGCACTACCGCGCCCTTCGTCGGCTGGGCGATGGCGGTTACAAAACCATCCGCCTGTTTGACATCCTTACGCTGGATGCAGCCAAGGCTATTCACTGGTGTGGTGAGGTCCACGCCTCCGCCGTCTGTGCAGGTCGTCGTCACGCTAGCGCTCTTCTCCCACGGCGTTGTCGGTGTCTGGCCGCAGGATGGCGACGGATCCGAGATCAGCGGGTGGTCGCCGTCAACGCCGGTTGGCGGCGCGGGCGGCGTCGTAACGTCCTGGCCGATACCCGAAGGTGTGCCGGTGGGCGAGGGAATCGGCGTCACCTGAGAGGCTGCCGCGGTCGCTGTCGAGGCTGCTACGGCTGTCTGCGCCGCCG
>JAICKD010000646.1 GCA_025928125.1 Ktedonobacterales bacterium | reverse complement strand
AGGCGCAACTCATCCACGCCGACGCCAGTTACGCCACGTTCACGGGAACTATCCTCCACGGGGCGAATCTGCACGGCGCCGATGTGAGCGCCGCCGATCTGGCCGACGCCCTCACCGACACGCTCACCATCTTCACCAACACCACGAAGGATGAGCGGACCCGCCTGCCGTGAGTGCCAGGCTACGATTTCTCTACTCGACTGAAGCGTACCACAGAATCGAGGACGACTGACCTCGCTCAGCCTTCATGCCGTTTTGCCGCGCCGACCACCCCAGATGATGAAGCAACCAATGAGCAGGCCAATGGCGCCCACAATGAGCGCCGCGCCGGTTTCAGGCGGATAGCTGAGCAGGAAGAGGGCGCAGACGGCCAGACTCACCAGCGCCGCGATACGCACACGCAGCGGGGTGGTGAGCCAGCGATAGACGCCCCAGCGTTGCGCTCCGCCGGGCATATGACCCGTGGCAAGTTCGTATAGACCGATGGGCAGAATCAGCAGAGCCAGCGCTGCTGTCAGTATGCTCATCGAAATCTCCTCTTTGACCCTCCCCATGGCTGACGCCAGGGGATTCCTGGGCTGCTCACTGCTGAACCGGCAAGCCGGGCCAGTCTGACACGAGCATTGGTGGCGTGGGTGTTCCACCTCACCACCGCTCCACAGGCGTGCATTTCCGTAGGCCCTACGGTATGCGGGCAGTATACTACAGCAAACAAGGACTCGCTTCTCTCCCCAGGACTGACGTTCGGGGTCTTACGCTCGGTTTGATAAAGCGCCACCAGGGACTATCTAAGGTATACCATGTCCTTGCTCCTATACACAGCGGAAATCTGTTCATAGCTTCTCGATGGGCGGCGCGTGGCGCACATGCGGGTTGAGCATGACGACGACGCTCACGACGACGAGGAAGCCCGCCGCCAGCAGCAACTCTGGCGCCGCGCCTAGCCGCTGGATCAGGATACCCGAGAGCGCCGCGCCTAGCGGCCCCACACTCGAGAAGATCATGCGATAGGCGCTTGTCACCCGTCCCTGAAGCTCGTCGGGGATGAGCGCCATCCGATAGCTGGGCCAGACGATATCGTAGATCTGGTCAACCGCCATCGAACCTGCTTCAACCAGCGCCATCAGGAACGGGTTGGGCGCAAGCACAAAGAGGACGTTGGCGAGCGGATAGCCCCACTGGAGCGCCGGGATGATCTGGCCGAAGCGATAGCTGCGCTGAATGCGCGGAGCGATCAGCGCGCCGACGAGTCCGCCGACGCCGCCTGCCGCAAAGATTAGCCCGATGACCAGCGGCGTGGCACCGCGCGCCGTCGCCAGCACGATCACGCCCAACTCGTAGCCGCCAGCCAGCGCGAAGCCCGCGTAGACAAACGACATGAAGCGGATGAGCGGCGAGCGCCAGAGCCAGCGCATGCCGACGAGCATCTCCGCGAACAGATGGCGTGGCGCCGCCTCGGTTTTTGGCTTGCGCTCCGCCTGGAATGGGACACGGATGAAGCAGAGCGAGATCACCGAGACGGCGTACGAGATGGCGTCGCCAAGGAACGGCAGCGCATGCCCCAGGCTGAAGATGACGCCGCCTAGGGGTGGACTGAGCAGGGTGACGGTGCTCTCCGCCACCTCATTCTGCGCGACGGCGGCGGGCAGTTGCTCCCTGGCGACAACACGCGGCAGGGCGGCGAGACGCGCCAGCCAGAAGAAGACGAAGCACGTTCCCTGCGAGAACGCGACCAGATAGAGCTGGATCATGCTCAGGTGGCCGAGCGCCAGCGCAATCGGAATACTGCCCATCGCGATAACCTGCACGCTGTCACAGACAATCATCACGCGCTTGCGGTCCCAACGATCTACAAGGGCGCCCGCTGGCAGCGCGAAGAGAAAGCGGGGCAGCGAGCTACACGCGGCGACGATTCCCGCCTGCGCGGGCGAATTGGTGATTGCCAGAATGAGCAGGGGCAGCGCCAGGCTGGTTACCTGCGTGCCAGCGGTCGAGATGAACTGGCCGCTCCAGAGCAGCACAAAGTCACGGTTGCGCCAGAGCGAACGCGGGCGCTGGTCTGGTGTCGGCGTCTCGGATACATCTACCGGGGATGAGGTCATATTCTGCCTGCTTTGCGAATTCGTAGCGGCCTGCGCGACATGGCGCGGGACACGCGGAAAGATGGGTAGGGTCATAGCCCGGCAGAAGGTGAAGAGGCGCTTGTATGTGGGGGCAGAGGAGGAGATGTTGAGAAGGCTATGCCATCCGGCGCGCCAGCGAAAAAGCGCGGGCGCGCACAAGGGACACAGGCCGACATTCCTCAGCCGCGTAAGCGTATCGGCGCCGGGCTTACGCGGCGAGGGTGCTTGTGTTGCGGTTCCGGTTGCGGTGAATCGTCCAGCCGCGATTGGTGTTCGCGATATCGAGGCGGACAGGCGCATGCATCATCATGGTGGCAGGCTACCATCTCCTCTGCCGCGTGTCAACATGCGCCACCCAGGCGGACAGATGCGCCCGAACGACATCACCTGCCCCAGGCGCTTTGGCGTTGCCCGCCACCTCGCTTGTATTCATAGAACTTTTGTTTTATAGTGATTCATGCGTGTGATCGCGCGTCATGTGGTGAGCCAGAGTCAAGGCGCCACTCTCACTCCTGTCGTTGATCGGGGGTGAGGGCGGCGCTTTTTGTATGGGAGAAGGAGCGAGAAGCGATGGCTGGTGGCACAATGCTCAAGTTGGGGTATACGAACCCCTT
>JAICKD010000638.1 GCA_025928125.1 Ktedonobacterales bacterium | reverse complement strand
CTCAACCAGCAGGCGCCAGTAGCCGTCAACGCCGAGCTACTGGCGTTCCTGGGAGAAGATGGGTCGTGATGCGCCATCATTTGCCGATGCAGAACTCGGCAAAGATGCGGTCGAGCAGGTCGGCGGGGGCCGTCTCGCCGGTAATCTCGCCCAGCGCATCGAGCGCGGCCCGCAGATCGATGGCCACGAAGTCGAGCGGCAGGCCGTCGGCCAGCGTCACCTCCGCCGCCTGAATATGTTCCAGACTGCGGCGCAGCGCATCCTTATGGCGCGCGCTGGAGACGAGCGCGTCGCCCGCCTGGGCCGTTCCGCCTAACGCCAGCGCCGCAAGCTGCCCTTCCAGCGCGGCCAGTCCGTCACCTGTGAGCGTTGACGTTGCGACCAGTGGCGCGCCGGGCCAGAGCGCCTGCGCCGTATCATCCGGTAGCTGACGTGGTAGGTCCGCCTTGTTGAGCACGAGAACCGCTGGCCGCGTGCTCTCGTCGTGTGTTAGTTCACCTAGCTCCGTAGCGACCGACTCATCCAGCGGCGTAAGTGGCTCCGAGCCATCGAGGACGAGCAGCAGCAGGTCGGCGGAACGCGCCGCCGCGCGCGACCGCTCGACGCCGATGCGCTCCACCGGATCATCGCTTGGCGTCAGCCCAGCGGTATCCACCAGGTGAACGGCCAGCCCGCCAATCAGCGCCTTCTCCTCCACCGTGTCGCGGGTCGTTCCGGCAACTGGTGTGACGATGGCGCGCTCGGTCCGCAGCAGCGCGTTGAGCAGGCTCGACTTGCCCACGTTGGGACGGCCTACCAGCGCCACGCGCAATCCTTCGCGGAGCACCCGCCCGCGATCCGCGCCCGCCAGCAGCCGCTCGATCATCTGCCGCGCTCCCGCGATCAATCCCGCCAGTTCCGCTGGGTCGGGTGGTGGTACCTCTTCCTCGGGGAAGTCGATGCTGGCCTCGATCCGCACCATCGCGTCCAGTGCGTGTCCGCGCGCCGCGCCGACCTCCGCCGAAAGCTCGCCCTGAAGCTGGCGGAGCGCCAGACGGTGGCCCGCGTCGGTCTCGGCGTTGATGAGCGCCATAACCGCCTCGGCCTGCGCCAGATCGACGCGCCCGTTGAGGAATGCTCGAAGCGTCATCTCGCCTGGCTGAGCGGTGCGCGCGCCCGCTGCCAGCGCCAGTTCGAGGATACGTCGCAGCACCAGCGGGCCGCCGTGCGCCGAAATCTCGACGACATCCTCGCGGGTATAGGTCCGTGGCGCGCGCATGAACGCCGCCAGCACCTCATCTATCACGGTATCGCTGGCGGGGTCTACCACGTGGCCGTAGAGCAGTTGATGCGAGGGCGGCGACTCGGACTCAGTGAGCGGATGCGCCGGACGGAAGATGCGCAAGCCAATGTCGAACGCCTCCGGCCCGCTCAGCCGGACGATGCCGAGGCCGCCAACGCCGGGCGGGGTGGCTATCGCGGCGATGGTGTCGTCGGTGTATGCGTTGACGGCGGTATCTTCTTGTGTCACGTCGGATGTGCTCATACCGTTTATGGTATCACGAGAATAGAGTCGCTTGAGATAAGCGGCTGGCGGCTGAAGCCGCGCCTACGGGTTGCGCTCCGCTGCGGCCACAAAGCCCGCCTGCGCGGGCTGAGGAGACTATTCCGGCGCTGATCGGCGAGGATAGCGGTCGGGGGCTGTGAAACCTGCCTGCGCAGGTTTCGTGGCGGCGCTTCGCTCCGCCGTTCAGGCGCGGTTTCAACCGCCAGCCCATTCCAAAGCATTCGCGCGACTATAAGTGATATACTCCTGAGGGTGCGCTCCGCGCCAGCCAATGTTTGTGGATAGTGAGAACGTGCGTGAATTCAGCAATTATCATCGCGGATATTGCGAACTTTGAGAGACATTTGAGGGCATATGCAGGCAACGGAAATGCAGGGGACTGAGGCCGGACGACGGGTCCGTGACGACATTCGTAATGTGGCGATCATCGCGCATGTTGACCATGGCAAGACGACTCTGGTAGACGGACTGCTCAAGCAGAGCCATATCTTCCGCGACAATCAGCAGGTCGGCGAGCTGATTATGGACTCCAATGAACTGGAGCGCGAGCGCGGCATCACCATCCTCGCCAAGAACACCGCGATCACCTATCGCGGCATCAAAATCAACATCATCGATACCCCCGGACACGCCGACTTCGGCGGCGAGGTGGAGCGCGTGCTGAATATGGCCGATGGCTGCCTGCTGCTGGTGGATGCCGTCGAGGGGCCGATGCCGCAGACGCGCTTCGTGCTGAAGAAGGCGTTGGAGCTTGGGCTGCGACCCATTGTGGTCATCAACAAGATCGACCGCCGCGACGCGCGCATTCAGCAGGTGCTCGACTGGACGCAAGACCTCTTCCTGGAACTGGCGACCCGCGACGACCAGCTTGATTTCCCGGTGCTCTACGCCATCGCCCGCGAGGGGATCGCCCGCCTCTCGCCTGACGACACCAACACTGATCTGGAGCCGCTCTTCGAGACGATTGTCAACGTCGTACCCGCGCCAGTCGTGGAGGAGGATGGGTCATTCCAGATGCTGGTGACGACGCTGGACTATGACGACTATAAGGGCAAGTACGCGATTGGCCGTATCACGCGCGGGCGTGTCCGGCCGGGGATGGCGGTGGCGCATCTCGCGCGCGAGGGCGAGATGAAGCGCGGGCGTGTGGGCCAGGTCTTCACCTGGCGCGGGCTGGCGCGGCTAGAGGTGGAGGAGGCGACGGCGGGCGATATCG
>JAICKD010000103.1 GCA_025928125.1 Ktedonobacterales bacterium | reverse complement strand
TCCGCCGGGCCGCCTGGCACATCCTTGACCACGCCTGGGAAATCGAAGACAAACTCGAACCGTAGAACCGCATCGTCTCCCAGCGGCTAACCCTGCCTGTGCTGGTTACACTCGCCACACACGCGCACTTCCGTCACCACTGCCTGTGGCGAGGCGTAGACCATCAGGCGACCACGCTACGCTCCAGACAAAGAAGGCATGACCCTCTAAGGTGATCAATGGTGTACCCGTTCTTGCATCCCATATGCGGGCCGTCTTATCGTCGCTCACAGTAGCAATCCGTTGCCCGTCGGGTGACCATGCCAGGCCATATACTGTCCCGATGTGATCCAAGAACCTGACATGCAAACTGCCAGTAGTGGCGTCCCATACCCGTACGATCTGATCCAGCCCTCCGCTGGCAAGACAGCTCCCATCCGGTGACCATTCCACACAATAGACCGCACCCGTGTGATCACGATACGTCACCAGCAATGTGCCATTGTCCGCGTCCCATATGCGCACCGCTCCATCCATCCCCGCAGTGGCAATATATTGCCCATTGGGGGACCATACCGCATCACGTATCGCACCTGAGTAGCCTGAGCAGGTGCAGAGTAATTCGCCGGTATTCGCATCCCATACCCTCGCCGTCTCATCCTCACTGGAAGTGGCGAGTCTTTGCCCATCGGGCGACCACGAGATACTATGTATATTCGCGGTATGACCCTGGCAAATAGCCAGAAATGCACCGTTAGACGCACTCCAAACCTTCGCTGTTTTATCCTCACTTGCGGTAGCGAGACGCTGTCCATCAGGCGACCATGCTACACCATGCACATCACATTCATGACTCTTGCAAGCAAAGAGTAGTCGTCCTGATGCCGCATCCCACACCTTCGCCGCACTCTCGTCGCTGGCGGTTGCCAGACGTCGCCCATCAGGCGACCATGCCACGCTCCAGACATAGTTGGCGCCATCGCAGCATGCGCCCAGCAGCGTTCCCGGCTCAACAGATGGATGATAGATACTACCTGGATCACCGTAGCCAGGAGCCTGTTCTCGCAAAAGCTCCCACATCTCACAGAAGGCTGGCCAATCCTGTTGCTGTGCAAGTATGTGCGCATTGACATAGAGCCAGGCTGCATCTCGGTTCTGCTGATTGCGCGTCAGCGCGGCCTGTGCCTCCGTATCATCTGGCGCCCGTTCTACATATGCTGACCAGGCGCCAACAGCTTCATCCCATGCTCCCTGTAACTCGGCCTGATGAGCCTGGAAATGTAACCGCTCAAGTTGATGAGGAAGCAGTTGGCGCTGCAATTCCCCAAGTTTCCGGGCGGCGATGCCATTGCCAAAGTTCTTATCCTGGTCGACGACCTGTAGTAGCAATGCCTCGGCTTGGTCAAGGTTTTTGTGCGCCAATGCTGAGATACCCTGGATGAACAGTTCGTTCGAGTCAATGGCGGGAGTTGGCTCTGGCAGCTCGACAAGTTCCGCCATAGGGTCGCTAGTTTCCTCCTCAGGATTCGGCGGGAGATGGTGAGAAACAGGCGCTGTTAGGTCGAAATCGGCTACATTAGTTTGTTCATCAAGGCGCAGAAGTCGGAGGCGCAGTTGTTGCAACCCCTGCGATTCGTCTGCCTGCATGTCGATGAATTGCATCGCCGACAGGAGCAGCGGTATGCTCTCCACTGGCCGGATGACAACTGGAATGATTTGCTTCTTTAGATTATGCGCGTAAAACAATTCATTCGTCACCCAGGGCGAGGCGACGGCATCTGGCGAGAGACCGACCACAACAACGTCGCATCCCTGGATAGCACGCTCGATCCCTGCTGCCCATACGTCGCCGCCCTCAAGGTGCTGGCGATCAACCCATGTGGCGAAGCCGTAGCTAATGAGTTCAGCTTGCAGGTGGTCGATGGCGGCGCTATCAACACGCGAGTAGCTAATGAACACACTGGTGGGGCGATTCGTGGCTGCACTCATACCGCGCTCCTGCTTGCGCTACTGATGGCGAAAGACGCTTTCAGTATAGCACGAGCGACCAGACATTCTTAAGCATCCTGGCGCAAGGAGACGACCAGGCTATTGCGTGTTCTGGCTAGCCCGCGCAGGCGGGCTTTGTGGCCGTAGTGGAGCGGAGGTCCGTAGGCGCGGCTTCAGCCGCCAGCCATTCCGTTCGACGCTCAGCTAATCTCCATAATACCCGCGCCAGGCGGCGGCCACCGCGCGCATCTTCGCCCCGCCCTGCATCTGGCGTATCGCGGGCGGAATCCATGCCGCCGTCTGCGCGGTATGGGTGCGGAGCGTACCCATCACCTGAAAGTACACCTCAAGGTCAGCGGGGAAGAGCAGCGGCTCGCGTCCGCCCGAACCGTCACGCTCCGTATCGAGGTAGAAGTAGTGGCCCTGGTCGGCATACCACGCGCGCAGAGCATCGGGTGAAGCAGCTAGGCTTCCGATGCTCCTGACCTCGTCGGCGAAGCCTGAATTGGCCGCACCCAGTGGCAGCGCGTGCAGGTGCGCGTGAAAGACCGTCTGGCGGAAGACGCCGTGCTCGAAGAAGATCGGCGCGCGATAGGTGGCCGTCAGAAAGGCGATGACGCGCTCACGCAGTTCTAGCGCCTCCTCGTCGAACTCCGCTGGCAGCGCGCCGTAGCAGGCGTAGTGGTCGCGCGGAACGATCAGCAGATGGCCCTCGGCGAGTGGCGCGTGATCGGCGATGACCAGAAAGTGCGGCGTCTCCTCCAGCACCACGTCGAGCGCGTCATGCGCGCAGAAGACGCAGCGGTGATCCGGCGTTGGCGTTGCATGGGCAGTGGACGATGTCATCCAGACAATCCTTCGCAGCTACTGGCTCGAGCTCGAACGCGCCATGTCGCCGAACAGGTTGCGCAGCCGTCCTCCGGTTGGGCGTGTCGGCTGCCACGGCGGCAGATCGGCGGGCGGCGGTGTTGCCGCGCTCGGCATCACGCCACGCTGGCGTGCGGGCGGCGCAACGAGCGCATTCGCCGCGGGGTTGCGTGCGGGCGATTGCTGGTCAACGGGCGCGAAATGCGGCCAGGGTACCGGGCGCGCCTCCGAGAACGGCCACGGCTTCGAGACGCGCAAGACCAGAATCGCCAGCGGGATGCAGAGCAGGAAGACAATGAGCGCGGTCCACTGCGCCTGCTTCAACCCACTGATGCCGAGGAAGGGCGTCGTCGGCTCCGTTGCGCGGAAGAAGAAGACGGCAAACTGGCTGATGGCATAGAGCGCCAGATAGACTGTGAAGAAGAGACCAGCGCGCACCTTCGGCAGCCGATGACGGAGCGGCCAGAGCAGCGCCAGCGCCACCAGGTTGAAGAGGATCTCATAGACCTGCGCGGGCTGGAATGGCACGCCCAGCGTCACAAACGTATTGTTGGGGTTGAGGTAGACCAGCGCCCACGGCAGGATATGCGGGTCAGACACGTACGCGAAGCACGGCCCGCTGATATTGGAGCAGACGCCAGGCGGCAGCGTGACGACCCCGCCAGCGGCGTTGCCAAGGATATCGCCATTGACGATGTTGCCGAAGCGCCCGAAGATTTGCCCGACCGCCGCGAAGAGCGCGCCGCCATCCAGGGCGATCCAGCGATTCAATCCATAGCGCGGCGCCAGCAGGAAGGCCATGCCCGCGCCGCCGAAAATCGCGCCAAAGAAGGCCATGCCACCGTTCCAGACGGCGATAATATTGATCGGCTTGAGCAGGTAGTTCTCGACCAGATCGGGCTGTTGCAAGACGAAGTAGAGCCGACCGCCAACCAACCCGCCAATGGCAGCCCAGATAAACAACCCCCATAGCTGGTCCTCGTGGATGCCCTCGCGCTTCGCCCAGCGCATGACAACCATGAGTGCAATGGCGATAGCGACCACATAGGCAATGCCATACCAGTGGACGGCGAATGGGCCAAAGCGCACCAGAATGGGGTCTAGGTTCAGAACGAAATATGCCAAAGGGAAATGATTCATTCCCGCGTTTCCTCTCCCTGCGCGGCTCGCCATCGCTTCCCCCACGGGACGCTCCGCCACGCCTGTCATCTGACATTATCAGGGAGCGAGCCAGCCGCTGTCAACGACTGGGACGGCCCATGCACATCCTCCACACATCCCGAGCTCATGACGGGCATCGACGGTTTGCCATACAATGCTCACAGTGCATAACGCGCGAGGATTGCCAGGCCATCGGCTACCGTCCATGAAATACCAGGATATACCAGCGCCAGAGACGGCCATGCCTCGTATCTATGCATGACTTTAATGCTACAGGAGCGGCCCATGGGAGATGAATCGGTTATCGAGGGATTCGCCGTCGGCGAGCTGGACGCGAACTGCTATCTGATCGTCTGCCCACGGACCCAGGCGGCGATGGTGGTTGATCCGGGCGACGAGGCTGAGCGCATTCTGGCGCGGATTCGCGAGCGCGGCGTGACAGTGGCCAAGATTCTGCATACACACGGCCATTTTGACCATATCAGCGCGACCGAGGCGCTGCTCGCCAGACTGGAAGCGCCCGTTCCAGTGCTGGCGCATCCGGCGGATGGCTACCTGTACACCCGCGAGGCGCGGCGCTGGGGCGAGCAGTTTGGCTATCCCCTGCCGAAGTCGCTGAGTTTGCCGGATAGTACTATCACAGACGGTATGTTGGTTGAGGTGGGTACACTAAGGCTGCGGGTGATTGCTACACCAGGACATACGCCCGGCAGCATCTGTCTTCTGTATGAGCCAGGAGACGCGGAGGACGCATCTGGCGCATCTGGCGCATCGGCGAATGCTGAGGAGGCGCGTGAGGGCGCGTGGCTGCTTTCGGGCGATACGCTCTTTCGGCGTGGGATTGGGCGGACCGATCTGCCGGGAGGAGACGAGGACGCTATCTACGAGAGCATTCTGACACGTCTCTACCCGCTGCCAGCCGATCTGCTGGTCTTCCCAGGACACGGCGGAGCCACCACCATTGGCGAGGAGCGGCGCATGAATCCTTTCGTGCGCGGAGACTGAATCAGCGTTCGGCTGGTTGCAGTCCCGTCGTACCAGCGCCGTTACCCGGCTGCGGTCCGTAGGTTTCACCTGATGAGAGGAGTAGGCTCACTCCCTCATCGTTATGCTGTTGTACACTGGAACGTCTTTGCGGAATGCGAAGTAAGTCGCTAACGAGGTCGTTGAGGAAATACTTGGAATGAGCAAAATCTGTGTTGTTGGGACAGGGTATGTTGGCCTGGTCACTGGCACATGTCTGGCCGATCTGGGCAATCAGGTCACCTGCCTGGATGTGGTTGCCGCGAAGATCGAGCGATTGAAGACCGGCGAGCTTCCTATTTATGAGCCGGGCCTCCAGCCTATGGTCACGCGCAATGTGGACGCAAAGCGGCTGCGCTTCACCACCAGCTACGCGGAGGCGATGAAGGGCGTCGAATTCATCTTCATCGCGGTGAATACACCAACGGTACAGGATGGCGACGGCGCCGACATGTCGTATGTCGAATCGGCGGCGCGCTCGATTGCCGAGCATCTGCGCAACGACGCGATCATCGTCAACAAGAGCACGATGCCAGTCGGCAGCGGCGATCTGGTCTCGGCCATCGTTCACGAGCATCTGGTGGATACCACGCTCAAGGTGTCGGTCGTCTCCAACCCTGAGTTCCTCCGCGAAGGCTCAGCCGTCCAAGACTTCCTCCAGCCGGATCGCGTCGTCCTCGGCTCGACGGACCGTGCGGCGGCGGATAAGGTCGCGCAGCTGTACCATTCAGTGCGCGCACCCATCGTGATCACCGACCTCTATACCGCTGAGATGATCAAGTACGCCTCGAATGCCTTCCTGGCCACCAAGATTTCGTTCATCAACGAGATGGCGCGTATCTGTGACCGCTTGGGCGCTGATGTGACGGAAGTCGCCGCCGGAATGGGCTACGACAAGCGCATCGGGCGAGCCTTCCTGTATGCTGGCCTCGGATTCGGCGGGAGCTGTTTTCCCAAGGACGTAAAGGCGCTGGCGCACATGGCTGGCGAGGCGGGTCTGCATCCGCAGTTGCTCGACGCGGTGATGAAGATCAACGACGACCAACGCCATATCGTCATCGAGAAGCTGGAACACGAGCACGGCGGCCCTGGCAGCCTGAAGGGCAAGACTTTCGCCGTGCTGGGGCTGGCCTTCAAGGATAACACCGACGACATGCGCGAGGCGCCTTCGATCCACATCATCCGCTGGCTGATTGAGGCTGGCGCAACGGTGCGCGCCTTCGACCCGGTGGCGACCGAGACGGCGCGACAGGCGCTGCCGAGCGCGGGTCTGACCTACTGTGAGGATGAGTATGAGGCCGCGCGTGGCACGCACGGCGTCCTCGTCATCACGGAGTGGAAACGTTTCCGCGATATCAACTTCGCGCGGCTGCGTGATGAGATGCTCCCGCGCGAAGAAGGGCGCGTACTGATCGATGGCCGCAATCTCTACGACCCGATAGAGATGCGCCGCCTGGGCTTCCGCTACCATGGCATCGGCCACGGGGTAGAGCGCCGCAACGGCAACGGTCATAGCAACGGGAATAGCCGCAGCGACGAACGGAGCAATGGCAAGATCGCGGCACATACAAAGCCCGCGATGACCACACGAGCTACACGTCCGGCAGGCAAAGCCAAAGCATCCAGCAGTAGTAATGGACGGGGTAAATGACTACGGGAGACGCCGAGTCCTCCCATGCCTCCGATGCTTCCGATGCGCCAGCGCAGTCTGACGCACCCGGCGAGCCGCTTCATCTTCCAGCAACGCCCATGGCGGTGACCGTGGGTGTAGACCTGGTGGAGGTGGAGCGGCTCGTCCGCACATGGGAGCGCTTTGGCGACCGCTTTCTCCACAAGGTCTTCACCGAGACCGAACTGGACCAGGCGAAGGGGCGCGTCCATCGGCTGGCGGGGCGCTTCGCGGCCAAGGAGGCGTGCGCGAAGGCGCTGGGTACCGGCATCGGCGCGATTCGCTGGCATGATATCGAGATCATCCGGCTGCCCTCCGGCAAACCCGGCTTACAGCTGCACGGGGCGGCTGCCGAGCGGGCGCGCCTGCTGGGGCTCGCCGCCTTCGACGTCAGCATCTCCGACACCCACGAGCACGCGATGGCGGTCGTCGTCGGCGTAGGTACACCCTCGTGATGCGATGCCCGCCACCCATTATGAGGGGCTTACAGAAGATAGACCAGAAAGCCCCTCGGTTTTAGCCAGGGGATGAATGGCCTTCTCGCCTTGCCGCTTTCCTGCCTATCAGGCAGAATAGAGACCTATGGACGAGCAGACGGCGCAGATGGCGCAGACGATACGCAAAGCCTACAAGTACAAGCTCAAACCCTCCCCGGAACAGGCGCGGGAACTTGAGCGTGTGTTGTGGTGTTGCCGTATGCTCTACAACACGGCGTTGGAACAACGCATCTTTCTCTACCGCCAACGGGGTGTCACCCTCACCTGCTACCAGCAACAAGCCGAGTTGTCCGACGTGAAGGCGGCATTCCCTGACTATGGGGAGATACATTCTCAGGTCTTGCAAGATGTGCTCACACGGCTCGACAAAACCTACCAGGCGTTCTTTCGCCGGGCGAAGGCAGGACAAACGCCAGGTTTTCCACGCTTTCAGGGGCGTGAGCGCTACCACAGTTTCACCTACAAGCAATTCGGCAACGGCGCACGGCTCGATAACGGTTCTCTGGTTCTCTCCAAGATTGGGCGCATCGCGGTACGCTGGTCCCGTCTTGAAGACCCCTGGGAAGGCACGCCCAAGACCGTCACCATTTCCCGTGAGGCGGACGGCTGGTATGCTGTCGTCTCGTGTGCGGACGTGTCCATACAGCCGCTTGCGCCCACCGGGCAAGAGACGGGCATAGACCTGGGGCTGGAGTCATTCGCCACGCTCGCGGACGGCACGATGATCCATAACCCACGCTACTACCGCCGTGCGGAGCGTCGCCTCAAAACAGCCCAACGCAAGGTGTCTCGTTGCAAGAAGGGAAGCAAACGCCGCAAGAAAGCGGTCAAGTTGCTGGCGAAAGCGCACCTGAAAGTGAAGCGGCAACGACAGGATTTCCAGCACAAGACGGCGCTCGCGCTCGTGCGCCAATTCGATGTGATCTATCACGAGGATTTGCAGGTCGCCAATATGGTGAAGAACCATCACCTGGCCAAGAGCATCAGTGATGCGGGCTGGAGTGGGTTCCTCACCACCCTTTCCCACAAGGCAGCATGGGCCGGTCGGAAGGTGATTGCGGTCAACCCT
>JAICKD010000370.1 GCA_025928125.1 Ktedonobacterales bacterium | reverse complement strand
GGCAGGATGCTCAACTGCTCACGATATTTGGCGACGGTGCGCCGCGCCACCTTGATATCACGACACTTGAGCAGATCGGCCAGCTCCTGATCGGTGAGCGGCGTCGTCTCGCGTTCCACCAGTTCTTTGATGACATCCTTGATGCTCAGGTTGGCGACGAAGAAGTTGCTGAATGGAATCACCTCGCCCGTCGGCAACATTACATACTTCGAGGCGGTCGCGCGGCTCACCGTGGATTCGTGCAGGTCCAGCATCGTGGCGACTTTCGCCCGCGTCAGCGGCTTGAGCGCGCGCACACCGTTCTCCAGAAAGTCGCGCTGGATCTCGACGACGCAGCGAGTGATACGCGCCAGCGTCTGGCGGCGCTGATTGATGTTGGCGATAAAGAGGCGCGCCCGCATCACGTAATGCTGGATGTGCTGGCGCTCGTCGTCACTCAGTCCCGCCTGATGGTGTTTCGCGGCAAAGTAGACCTCGGCGTAGGACGGATTGACGCGCAGGAAGAATCGTTTCGACTCGATGACCTCAACCTCGAAGACCTCTCCATCAGCCAGCGACCTGCGCGAGATGACCACATCGGGCAGGATGGGCGCCGCCGATTCGCCACCGCCCAGGAGATTGACGTCGAGATGGCCGCGCCCGGGGAAGGGGTTGAGGTTGCGCTTGATGTACTCACTTGCCTCGCGCACCATCTCGGTTGAGGCGCCCAACTCCAGCGCGATCTGGCTGTACTTATGTTCGCTCAGGGCAGCCAGGTGCTCGCTGATGATCTCCCGGACGAGGGGCTGGGGCGTATTCGTCTGCGCGGTCACGTAATCGAGTTGGATCAGCAGACACTCACGCAGATCGCGGGCGCCGACACCAATCGGATCCATCGACTGAAGCGCGCGAATGATCTCCTCGACATGCTCCGGCGTGGCGTCGAAGCGGTCTACCGCCTCATCGGACGAACAGCGCAGGCGGCCATCTTCGTCGAGGTTGCCCACCAGATATTCGATTAGCGGCGCGTCCTCCGCCGGGAACTGCGCCTGCAGCGAGAGTGTCAGATGCTCGGCGAGACTCATCTGCGCCGCGACGCGCGTCGTGGGATCGAACTCATCCTCATCGCCACGGGTCTGCTGGCGCCAGTTCGTATCATCGCCGTAGTCATTTGCCCCCAGCGCAGACGACTGTTCGAGAGTGGCATTTCGCTGGCACGTCTCACACGTCGGCCCGCGCAGAGGAAAGCCGCATCGCGGACAGACAGCGTTCTCCTCCATATCGAGCGCCGGGTTCTCGTCCATCTCCTGATAGATCAGCGATTGTAGCTCGGCGGATGAAAGCGCCAGCACATGGTTCGCAGCCACCAGTTGAGGCGATGGCACATGAATCTGTGTCTGCTGTGTGACCTGGCTTATATCCATTGACATGGCGTCCGCATCCCTCCTGCTTTATCCGTAGACAGCACGGTCCTAAATCACCACTCAACCGTAGCTAAGCAAGGTTCATGCCGAAACCTCGAGTAGGGCATAAAATTCGGAGCCAAACGCGCCAGCAGCACGTGTATAACCTGATCGACGGATAGCGCTGCCGGGGGTGGTCAACGCTCGAGACCAGCCGACGCGATATACTGAAAAAGAGCAGGAAGTAGAAGCTGGGAGAACACGATGTCTGAGCGACCAGCGCGGCGTTCCGGCGCTGCCGAGCTTCAGCGGCGCAACCGCGAGTTAAGCATTCTCAATGCCATCGCCAGCGCGCTCAATAGCACTGTGGACCTGAACGAGGCGCTGCATGCGGCGCTGGCGCAGGTGGCAGCGCTCCTCGACCTGCACGCGGGCTGGGTCTGGCTACTGGATGAGGAGACCTGCCAGCCCTATCTTGCAGCCTCGCAGGATCTGCCGCCCGGCCTCGCCAACTATCCCCATCGCATGGAAGGCACGTGCTACTGCCTGGATACCTACACCGCGGGCGATCTGAGCGGCGCGGCCAATGTCAATGTCGTCACCTGCACCCGGCTCAAAGGGCTGGTGGATGGCGCAAACGGATTACGCTACCACGCCAGCATCCCGCTCTACGCCCAGGAGAAGAAGCTCGGCGTCCTCAATGTGGCAAGCTCCGACTGGCGCGAGCTGGCGCCGGATGACCTGCGGCTGCTGCATATCATCGGCGACCTGCTGAGCATCGCCGTCGAACGCGCCCGGCTCTTCGCCCGCAGCACCCAGATGGGCGCCGTCGAGGAGCGCAACCGGCTGGCGCGCGAGATACACGACACCCTGGCCCAGGGCATCGCGGGGATCGCGCTGCGACTGGAGTCCGCCGACGCGCTGGCCGAGGCGAACGCCGACCCGGAGCAGGTGCGCCAGAGCATTCAGAGCGCGCTCAAACAGGCGCGCCAGACGCTCGAAGAGGCGCGCCGCTCGGTGCTGGACCTGCGCGCCGCGCCACTGGAGGGACGGACGCTCGCCCAGGCGGTCGCCGCGCTGGCGGCAGCCACCGGGCCGGATGATCCACACATCACGACCGAGATCACCGGCGCCGCGCAGCCGCTGCCCGTCCGTATCGAGGTTGGCATCTATCGCATCATCCAGGAGGCGCTAGCCAACATCCGCCGCCACGCCCACGCGCGCAACGCCACGATTCACCTGGAGATCACGCCGGATGCGCTGACGACAATCGTGAGCGACGATGGCCGTGGCTTCAACCCGGAGCGCGGATTGCACGGACACTACGGGCTGCTCGGCATCCGCGAGCGCGCGCGGCTACTTGGCGGGGAGGCGCAGGTGCGCAGCGCGCGCGGGCGTGGCGCCCGTATCGAGGTCCGCATCCCGCTGACTCCATTGGAGGCGCATGAATGACTGGGCCGATTCGTATTCTCGTGACCGACGATCATCCCGTCGTCCGTGATGGACTGGTAGCCATCCTCGGCTCCCAGCCCGATTTCGCCGTCGTCGGCGACGCGGCGAGCGGCCAGGCGACACTGGATCTCGCCAGAGCGCTCCGGCCCAACATTGTGCTGCTCGATCTGGAAATGCCCGAAATGGATGGCGTCGAGACACTGCGGCAACTCCAGCGCGTCGCGCCAGAGACGCGCGTCATCATCTTCACCGCGTTCGACACTGACGAGCGCATCCTCAGCGCCGTCCGCGCGGGCGCGCAGGGCTATCTGCTCAAAGGCGCGCCCCGCAACGACATCTTTCAGGCGATCCGCGTCGTCCACCAGGGCGGCTCGCTACTGGAGCCGATGATCGCCCAGAAGCTGCTACGCCAGGTGAGCCGCGAATCTCCCGGCGATACCGCGCTTACCCCACGCGAGTTGGACGTATTACGGCTGCTAGCACGCGGCCTGCAAAACAAGGAAATCGCCATCGAGCTGGGCATCACCGGGCGCACGACCAAGTTTCACGTCGGGTCGCTGCTGCGCAAGCTGGGCGCGGGCAATCGCACCGAGGCGGTAGCCATCGCCGCGCAACGCGGGCTTATTCACCTGCGCCAGGGCGAATAAGCAGTCTGCGGCGCGCTGTGAGACTCTCGGGATAAACAAAGCAGAAGGGAAGCAAAGCTACTGTGTGGTCGGGTACTAACATGCAAGCATTTGTAAGAAGACTGATCTGCGCCTCGCACAGTTCTTATTTACCCTGATGGTGGTCTGCTGTTCGCAGTATCGATATGGTCAAGTAGGGCAATAACCACTCCTGTGACCACGCGCCTGCCGCCCTCGTAGAGCGAGAATTGTGCGCCCGCATGTAGGTCTTCGGCCAACCTATCATCTAACATGATATCCATGGCAACTTCGGCCTCCTCTCCCACTGGTACTTCGTCTCGTCCAAGGAGCGCCATTGTCGCGAAACCGGAGTACCCCACAGGCCATTCATGGTGTGGATGATCGAGGCGGAAGGTTGAACAGCGGTAGCCTGTGAAGAGTCGGGGAGGGCGCTGTTGCCCACCACCCTCGCGCGGAAGCAGAGTGACCTCGGCCCTAATCCATCGACTGATAGGCGATATCATAAGGGGACCCCCACACCAGTTACACTCTTGATAAGACGACACAACATCCTCGCACTCTAATCCTACCGAATTGGTCACCGCGACCGCATCTCACCAATCCTTCGCTTCAACTACCATTTATGACATCAATAGTAACGCTGAACAGTTATCCAGCCGCCTCAGACCACATTTCCACACAAAGAGACTACAGGGGTTGCTTTCCAATATTAGGCCATGCTAATATCCGACTTGCCCAGTTGGGATTTACTTCGCTGTCATGTACATGCCTCACATACGGGGTCCAGTGGGAAGGGATTGGGGATGGCTTCCGAAGAAGCACAGATCATCGCGCAGCCGGAGCATACGCTCCTCAAGCGTGTCGGCATCGCTGTTCTGGCGCTTGTGAGCGTGGCGCTTGTCGGTGCGCTCGTCTGGCAGGGAATCACCGCATCGGGTAATCCCGACCCGACGAGTGGACGGCTTAGCCCGCAGGCCG
>JAICKD010000345.1 GCA_025928125.1 Ktedonobacterales bacterium | reverse complement strand
TGCTCTCGCATACCTTTGGTCTCTCGCGGCTGACGGTGCGTACCATCGGCGAAGAGCACGAGCGGGCCAAGTTTGTCGAGGGTCACAACTACTTCTACCTCGTCATGCATGGTATCGGCTTCGACCAGCAGACCGAGGACGCCAGCACGCCGAAGTTGGATGTCGTCTTCAGCAAGCACTATCTGGTGACACTGCACCGCCAGCCGTTAGAGTGGATAGACAAGCTGCGCGAGTCCGTGCGCGCCGATACCAGCGACGAAAGCCCCGGCAAGCGCGGCTGCGCCTATCTACTCTACACTGTCCTGTCTGGGCTGGTTGACAGCTACTTCCCCATCCTCGACGATCTCGACGACGTGATCGACCAACTTGAAGACCTGACCGTCAGCACGACCTCGAATCAGGTCCAGGCGCGCATCTTCCACATCAAGCGCGAGGTGGCGCACATGCGCCGGGTCATCAGCCCCAGCGTTGAGGTGACGAACGCGCTAATAACCCGCACCCGCGAGTACATCCCCGCCGATACCGAGGCCTATTTCAGCGATGTACACGATCACCTGATTCGCGCCTTCGAGGTGCTCGACTCCTATCGCGACCTGATGAGCGGGCTGCTCGATGTCTACCTGACGACCGTCTCCAACCGGCTCAACGTCGTCATGAAGCAGCTCACCATCATCGCGACGATCTTCCTGCCGATCACTTTCGTGACCGGCGTCTTCGGGCAGAACTTTGGCCACATGCCCCAGGTGGAGCATGATAATGGTCTCAATTTCTGGCTCGTGCTACTCCTGATGCTGATTATTACTGTCGGACAACTGCTGTACTTCAAACGACGAGGATGGATTTAGGTGGCGAAAACGTTCGATGTTGTGCGTGTCCACGGAAGCAATGCTGAAGCGGCGCGCGGCGTTGTCGTGGTCATTGATGTGCTGCGTGCCTTCACGGTCTCGGCCTATGCGTTGGCGGGCGGCGCGCGCGAGCTGCTGCTGGTACGCGGCGTCGAGGAGGCGCTCACCCTGCGGGACGAGGCGCATCCCGATGCGCTGCTGGCGGGCGAGGTCGGTGGGCGGCTGATACCTGGCTTCGATCTCAATAATTCCCCCGCGCGCATGCAGTCCGCCGATGTGCGCGACCGCCTCATCATCCAGCGGACCGGCGCGGGGACGCAGGGCGCCGTCAATGCCCGCCACGCCTCGCGGCTGCTGGTCGCCTCGCTGGTTAACGCCCGCGCCACGGCAACGTACGCCGCGCGTCTTGCCGCCACAGTTGGAGCGGACCAGATTACCCTGATGCCAACCGCCGGACCTTTCGAGGACGGCGGCAGGCAGACCATCGAGGACGAGGCCTGCGCCGACTATCTGGAGGCGCTGCTCACCGGGCGCGATGAGAGCGCCACCGTCCTGGCCCAGAGCATCGAGCGTATCAGCGCGGTTGAGTGCAGCGGCATCTTCCTCCAGGGCATGGAAGACTTTCCCGCAGGCGACGTGACCGCCGCGCTGGCGGCCAACCGCTTCGACTTCGCGATGGAGGGCGAGCGCCACACCTTCGGCGAGATCGCATATATCGCGGTGCGGCGCGTCGATGTCAATTCCGACTGAATCCGCGCGTGGATGACCGTGGAGTACTCGGCTTGCTGGCGCCACCACTGTGAGCAGCGCCACAACGCAACGTCTGCTTCCTCGTATACTGGCTATCGGCGTTTATCTGGTCGTCCCGTGGCTGCGGATTGCGAGGAGGACGCGGCGATGAATTTTAATTACGATGACAGGATGCTACGACAGGCCAAAATCTACGAGAACGCAACGCGGCCGCGCGACCTGAAGACGGCCGCTGAGGAAGAAGCCGCCGCGACAGCCAGCGCGAAGGCGCGACGCCAACGCATCATCGGTATTGCACTATCTCTCGTGGCGCTGGCGGCCCTCGCCGCGTACCTGATCGTGCGCATTCTGGGGCTGTAGCGGGCGCGGCAGCTACAATCTCATAGCCAATGGTGAGGTGAAATGATGGATGATAACCCACTGTTCGATGGCGGCCAGCGAGCAGCAAACGACCCCGGACGGTTCCTCTACACGGGTACGAAGCAGGAGTTACAGGAGCTCAAGCAGTCCGTCGCCGAGGAGAACCTGGCACTTACGGCAGGCGCAAAGGCGCGGCGCCAGCGTATCATCGGCATCACCATATTTGTCGCTATCCTGGCGCTCGTCGCAGTCTATGCCATCATACAGATTCTGGGACACTAGCCCGGTGGCAATAAGGCGGACTACAGGCCGAAGCGCATCAGAATCATGCAGGTGAAGATGGCGAGAAATCCTACGAGCTCGATCCGCGCCAGGAAGATGAGCCGCTGCTGGATTTCTCCATACGCCTCTGGTGTATTGGCCGCGCCGAGCGCCTGCGCCTTCGGCCCCACAATCAGCGCTGGCGCAGCAGCATGACGCCGAGCCAGAGCAGCCACGCCGGGTTGGCGATCAGGCTGGCTAGGCCACCCGGCACGAGGATGAAGAGGCTCGCTGGATCGTTGGTGAAGAGATTGCCAAGAAACAGGGCAATGAGCAGGACACCCAGCACGCAGCCGAGGTAGCCCAGCCCGCGCGGCAGCGCGCCGCTCCGCAGGACGAGCCACGAGAGGATGAACGTGCTCACACCAGTCAGGCCGAATGCCAGCAGGCCGCGCGGATCGAGTTGACTGGGTAGCCCACTCAGATCGGGCGCATTGGCAGGCGCGGGAATGAGGACCAGCGCGAGATCGTGGACGCCATGAATCAGCGCTCCAAGTTGGCCGAGCAGCCCCAGCGCCAGCGCCCAGAGCGCGAAGAGTGGGTCGGCGTCGCGCACGAGTCCATAGAGCGCCGTCAGGACCGCCGACGCCAGCAGGCCGCCCACCGCCAGCAACAACGGCGGCAGCAGATCATGGGCCGACCCTTTGACCAGCAGGAAAAAGACGGCATAGAGTAGACTGCTGATCGCGGTGATGATGCCGCAGACGCCCGCGAAACGCAGAAATGCCGGGGATGATTTGGCGATGGATGCCGTTGCCATAGCTATTCTCTTCCTCCCTCTCCAACCGCTGGATGGCATGCCAGACCCCAGCGGCAAACGAACGATATCGTCACTCCTCTCTACACGTCTACCCTATGATCTGGATGATGACGGTGTCCGAATGGTTGACACGCGGTAAAATCTGCTCGTGTTTGAGGAGCGTTTGGAGCGCGAGAGCGTAGGGGGTGTCACGTTATGCGCGAAGGGACGGGCGAGACGACGGTGGCGGCGCCGCCTGAGGTGGCCTTCGCGTATCTGGCCGACCCACGCAACGCGCGGCAATGGTTCGCGGGCGCTGCCCTTGCCGAGCAGCCGGAGGGCGCGCCGCACGCCGGGATGCGCTGGCGCTTTGTGCAGGCGCGGAGTAAGCGTGTTGTTCCCGTTGGGATGGAGATCTACGAGCCGCCGTCACATTTCGTCTGGCGGACGGCGCTCCGCTGGCCGCGCACGAATCTGCGCTGGGAGATGCGCTGCGAGCCGATAGCTCTGCCCCCTCCCCTACAGGGAGAGGGACAAAGAATGAATGGCACACGCCTGCGGATGACAATTGGCATCGAGCCGGGGCCGATGGGCTGGCTGGCGCTCTGGCTCGCGAAGCCCGCCTTCCGGCCCGACCCGGCGATGCAGGCGCAGCGTGCGGTCGAGCGCGCCCGCGATGCGCTGGAAGAGCGATTGAAGCCGGATTCCGGGCGCCCGCCTGCTCATAAGCCATCGGAGAAGCGCGGGCGACGAAAGCGATAACAGATATCCTGTACACGCTGGCTGAGATGGGCCTCTCACGCGCCTTCTGGCAATGGCGCCTCGACGCCAAGCTCTTCCCGGAGGCCCTGTTTGCCCAACTCGGTGACAATGATCGCGCGCGTCCCCTGTTGTTTGGTGAGCCAGCCGCGCTCGGCGCAGGCAGCCCACAGCGCCGCCCCGAGACTGCCTCCCAGGTGCGGACGCCGCTCGGTCCAATCCGGGCAGGCAAAGGCGAAGCGCCGCCGCTCGCGCCGCAAAGCGCTCAGATCGAGTCCAAGTCTGCCAAACACCTCCTCGCCCCTCGCCCCAAGCTCCACATCGGCGTGCATGGCTTCCGGCTCCTTGATCGCTTTGGCCGCCACCAGGGCATCAAAAACCGCCACGCCATAGCGGCCCGCAAGATGGTCATAGCAGGTGCGGGCAGCGACGAGCTGCGGTGACTTCCAGAGCTTGGCCGGGACCTTCCCCGCGACCAGCGTGAGTGACTCGACGAGATGGCCGACCGACGCATCACGCAAGGTGTAGATAATCTGGCGCCCCTCGCGGCTCGCATGCACCAGCCCGCGCTCGCGCAGCAGCGCCAGATGGTTGGAGACGTTGGACTGGGACGCGCCAGTGAGTGACTGCAACTCCGAGACGGTCGCCGGACCCTCCATCAGCTGCTGTAGCATAGCCAGCCGCACCGGGTCGGCCAGCGCCTGCGCAAGCACGTAAAGCCGGTCGCTCTCACTCATCGCTTTAGCCTCCCATCATGTTGCCCTGGCGCATTGTAACCATCAGCGTATGATGATGTGTTCAATACATTGATTCGTGCAGATATGTTACCGCGCCTTCGCCGCCTTGTCTAGTCGACGAGATGATGAGAAGTGGACCAAGTTCCATATGCGCTCGAATTCCGCATTTCAAGAGCAGTTGTATCAATCGAAAGATGCCATGAACGGAGAAGAGACGATGACATCCCCTTTTCGCGAAGTTCTGG
>JAICKD010000473.1 GCA_025928125.1 Ktedonobacterales bacterium | reverse complement strand
CGCATCAGCGCGGGCAGCGATTGCGACGCATAATCGGCGCGCCAGGCGTGGGGATTGACGGCCCCCGCGAACGTTGGCGCATCGACGCCCAGCAACTCGGCGGGCTGCGCCCCCAGATCGAGCGATGTTCTGCCAGCCGTGCGATAGAGCGGCGTGGCGGCAACGACGCCGGGCAACTTCTTGAGCTGCGCCAGATACGAGTCCGTGTTCTTGACGGCGATTGGCAGCGTGGTCATCAACCGAAAGTCGGCCCCCGCCGCGTAGGCGGTACGATCCTGGACGTTCCGCGCCAGGGAGGCGTCGAAGGTGAGCGCGAACAGCCCCAGACCCACCGCCAGCACCAGCAGCAAGGTCATGCGCGCATAGCGGGTGGGGGTGCGCTCGATCTGGGCGAAGGCGAGCAGCGCCGTGAGGCCACGACCGCGACCGGCGAAGCGCGACCCCAGACGGGCGGCGAGCGGGACCAGCCGGAGCATCAGCAGTCCCCCGGCCAGGAGCAACAACGCGGGCGTGAGGAGCAAGAGCGGGCTATTTGCCTGATTACCTAGCTCCAGCCGCGCGTTCGTGCCACCAAACTGGCTCAGGTCGAGATAGCCGACGAGGCAGAGCAGCGCCAGCCCAACATCGAGGTAGGCGCGACGCCAGAACGGCTGATGCGAGGGCCGGGCCATCTCCCGTCGGAAGGCCAATACGTCTAGCCGCGCAGTCCGCAGGGCGGAGATAGTCACCACCGCAATCGCAAGCGCCGCGCCGACGAGAGCAGGGAGAATGACCAGCGAGGGCGTGGCCACGCGGGTGACGTAGCCGATGAGCGAGACGCCACCGCCCGATGCGGGTTCGGGCAGGAAGAGGCGAATCACGAGAAGGGCCAGCGCGACCGCCAGAAACGGGCTGGCGACCGCGGCGAGCAACCCCAGCATCGTGCTCTGCGTGGTGAAGATACCCAGCAGCTGGATGCCGCTGATACCGCGACTCTTCAGGGTCGCGATCTGCTGGCTCTGCTGCTCGATGAGGAGCGCCGCCATCGCGGCCACGAAGAGCAGCGCCACGCCAACGACCTGCGCGGCGATCACATAAAGCGGCAGCAAAATCAGGCTTAACTGCTGCTGAGCGCTCTGGATGATCTGATCAAGGCCGCCCACCGTCTGCATGCTGTTCCGGTTGGAGTTACCCGTCTGCCTGTTGCCTGAGACGCCGGGGGTTCCCTGGATCTGAACGGTTACCTGGTTACGGAAGGCAATAACGCCGCTGGCGACATTGGCCATGTTCTCGGTGGTAATGCGGTTCGGGTTGGCATAGTAGATCCACGTCTGCGTCATGCTAACGCCGTCGTAAGGTTGGTTGTGCGCCAATGCTGAGAAGAAGCTATCAGTGGTGGTGAGAATCGGGTAGATCGGCGGCACATAGGATAACGCATCCTTCAACGCTGATGGATTGTTGAAGCTGAGGCCGTTCCAGAAAGGGTCATGGGCGTTGACTGGCTCAAAGATCGCGGTGATTGTGCCTTCGACGACGGTGCGAATTGGAGTCCCACTATAAAATTGGCTTGTCTGCGCCGAGAGCATGATTGGCCCGCCCACAGAGACATGCCAGTCATCGGCCATTTCGCGGGTAATCATCACCTGAATCGGCTGGCCCGCGTCTGCCGATGACGGCGTCTGGGGAGGGATACCCTGGACGATATGCAGGTAGGGCCGCAATGCCGTGAAGTCGAAGCCTTGTAGATGCGCCTGGGCAGTGTTGTTGAAGCCACCGAATTTGTGCGCCCCAGCCTGATCCAGACTGAGCAGGCCGCTGGTGAGATAGATGGTCGGATGGGGAGCGCTGAAGGACGCCAGATAGCTATCAGCCAGATACTGCACGCTCCGCGAGACCTGGTCGTTGAGCCCCTGGTCAACGGTTGGGGTACTCATGATGACCTGCATATTGCTCTGGAGCGAATCGGCGCGCGCCATGGCGTTTTGCAGCTGGATATTTGGGACGATGGTGTTATAGAGCGGCACGGTACTGATAAGGACGTCGGCCACAAGGATGCCAATGGCGACGACCAGCAGCAGCCAGCGCGTGTGTGACGCCCGTAGCAGCGCCAGCCGCACAGCGGAGAAGATACCCGCCCTGCCCGTGCGCCAGGCTGCATTGGACGATCCAGCCTCTGACACGCCGCTCCACAGATCGCTCGGCTCGCTCCCCGGCCGACCATGCCGCGAAGCCTCATCCAGGCGCATGCGCGACTCCTATCACCGACAGATTGATGAGGCGTATACCAGGCGCCAATAGCGAGAGATGCGGAGCAGAGGGGCGGCTATGGCGTACTCAGATTCACTGGCGCGGCGGCGTATGCCCATTGCGCTCTGGCAGACCGGCGGGCCAGAGTTCGATGTGATCGCCCGCCAGATGTACGCGCGCACGCCCGCCAAAGGGAACCGCTTCGAGCAGCGGTCGTGGGATTTGCAGGCGACCAACGCCGTCGATGATAACCGTCTCTTCGGCTTCCTCCGCATGCACCACCTCAGTGCTGGTGCGCCCGTCGCGGATAGCCACCGAACGATCCATCGCCGACGCCACCATCTGATCGTGTGTCACAATCACCGTCGTCAGATTCAGCTCGGCGTTGAGTTGGCGGAGCAGCAGCAAGACCTCACGCGCCGTGACGCTATCAAGCTCTCCGGTTGGCTCGTCGGCCAGCAACAGTTGCGGCTCGTTCGCCAGCGCCACCGCCAGCGCGCCACGCTGCTGCTCGCCCCCCGAGAGACGGTCGGGACGATAGCCCACGCGGTCACCAAGGCCCACGAGTTCCAGCAGGCGACGCGCGCGCTTGCGCCGTAGGCTAGAGGGATAACCGGCCAGCACCATTGGCGCCAGCACATTATCGAGCAGGGTCAGGTCACTGAAGAGATTGCGGCTGGTCTGCTGCCAGACATGGCCAACAATGCGGCGGCGATAGTAGATGCGCTCGCGTCCGCTCAGGCGGGAGAGATCGATCCCCGCGACGGAGCAGCGGCCCGCGCTTGGCTCGTCGAGTCCGCCGAGAATGTTGAGCAGCGTGCTCTTGCCCGCGCCGGATGGCCCGACCAGCGCCAGCATCTCGCCGCGCGGCACATGCAGATCAAGCCCCTGAAGCGCGACCACTTCCAGGTCCGCCGATTTGTAGATTTTGACGAGATTCGCACTCTCGACGAGCAACTCTGCCACGACTCACTATCCCTTCTGGCCAGTCTCAGTCTCGGGTAGCACTTCGACCGATTAGTCTTCACCCAGGCGCAATGCCTTGCCCAGGCCGATGGTTGCCGAATAGCGCGCCGCGATGGCCAGCGCCAGAATAAATGCCACGATCAGCGCGCCAAAGAACAGCCCGATGGCGGGCCAGTTCGCAATCAGCACATACGGAGGCACGCCGATCTTGGTCGGATCGACGGTAGAATCGCTAAACGTCAGGTACGGCCAGGTTGCCGTCGTCAGGATAAGACCCAGCACAGTGCCGCCAAGCAGCCCGAAGAGATAAACGACGGTCTGCTCGCCGAGCAAGAGCCTCGTCAACTGGTTGTTGGCCATACCGAGTGTGCGGAAGATGGCAAACTGGGTGGTGCGCTGGCGCGCCGACATCACCGCCTGCGCCAGACTGCCCAGAACGGCCAGCAGCACCGCCGTGAACGCGCCGATCAGCAACAGGCCACTCATACCGCCATTG
>JAICKD010000522.1 GCA_025928125.1 Ktedonobacterales bacterium | reverse complement strand
CTCAAGATGGCACAGCAGACTACCACAAGCAAACCGCCACGAGCAGTGCGCACGGCCAACGCCGACGCTGCCAGCAATACCGCCGAACACGCCGTCAGCCAGACCACCGCGATTCCCGGCCCACGGTCGGAGGAACTACAGGCCGAGCGCGAGCGCTACCTGCCACGCGGAGTCTTCGCCTACCATCCCGTCTACCCGGCCAGTGGCTCCGGGGCGCGCGTCACCGACGTGGACGGCAACACCTATCTCGACTTCGCGGGCGGCATCGGCGTCATGAACGTCGGCCACAGTCACCCCGAGGTGGTCGCCGCCATCCAGCAACAGGCCGCGCTCTACACCCACACCTGCGCCCACGTGCTGACACCGCCCGTCTATGTGGATCTGGCGCGCCGCCTCACCGAGATCACGCCAGGCGCATTCCCGAAGAAGACGCTGCTGGTCAATAGCGGCGCCGAGGCGGTCGAAAACGCCATCAAGATCGCCCGCGCGGCAACCGGACGCTCCGGCGTGATCGCCTTC
This sequence comes from Ktedonobacterales bacterium, assembly GCA_025928125.1. GTDB lineage: Bacteria > Chloroflexota > Ktedonobacteria > Ktedonobacterales > JADMIN01 > DAHUXT01. The sequence goes on along the minus strand of JAICKD010000522.1, from coordinate 2,804 downwards.
GAGAACAGCTTCCACGGGCGGACCAATCTCGCGCTTGCGCTCACCGGCAAGGTGCGCCCTTATCGCCAGGACTTCGGCCCGTTCGCGCCCAACGTCCACACGCTGCCATATCCCTACGTCTATCGCTGCCCGCAACACAGCGGCACGGACGGCGCGGACTGCCACGAGTGGCGCGAGGCGCTCGAGCGCGCTTTCCTGACGCGCATTCCCGCCGACCAGGTAGCGGCGATCATCGTCGAGCCAGTGCAGGGCGAGGGCGGCTTTGTTGTGCCTCCGGCGCATTTCCTGCCTGAGCTGCGTGAGATATGCACGCAACACGGCATCCTGCTCATTATCGACGAGGTACAGAGCGGCTTCGGGCGCACCGGCAAGATGTTCGCCATCGAGCATTCCAACGTCGAGCCGGACCTGATGCTGCTGGCGAAGTCACTTGCGGGCGGGCTGCCCTTGGCCGCCGTCGTCGGGCGCGATACCTACATGGATGCGCCGCTGCCCGGTGGCCTCGGTGGCACCTATGGCGGCAATCCCGTGGCGTGCGCCGCCGCGCTGGCCGTGCTGGATGTCTTCGAGCGCGAGGGGCTGGCGGATCGCGGGCGCGTGCTCGGCGAGCAGGCGATGGCGCGCATGCAGAGTTGGCGCGAGCGCATCCCATTGATCGGCGAGGCGCGCGGGTTGGGAGCGATGGTAGCCATCGAGTTGGTGACCGACCGCGCGCAACGCACCCCGGCGACCGCCGCCGCCGCACGCATCCTGGTGGAGGCGCGCGAACGCGGGCTGATCCTCATCAAGGCGGGTCTCTACGATAACGTCATTCGCCTGCTGATGCCGCTGGTCACCACCGACGAGGAACTGGCCGAGGGGTTGGATATCATCGAAGAGGCGCTCGACGTGGTGAGCAACCTCTCCGAGAAAGAGCTTGCCGCTGGGCATTGATTCCAGAACCGCACCCCAACCCCTCTCCTCGCAGGAGAGGGGCTTTTGCGTTTCCTACAAGCAACCAATCTGCCCAGACGCCACTGCGCTTGCCTAAGTCCCTCTCCCTGCAAGGGGGAGGGTGGCCGAAGGCCGGGAGGGGGCGCCCGCCAGCCTACTACAGCTTCACCATCTGGAGGACGAGGCAGAAAACCGCCGCGATGATCGCGGTAATCGGCCCGGTGAGAATCCAGGCGACCACCATGTTCCCCGCGACGCCCCAACGCACCGCCGAGAGCCGCTGGCGCGCGCCCACGCCCATCACCGAACCAGCGATCACGTGCGTCGTGCTGACGGGCAAGCCGATGTGACTAGCGGCCAGGATCACTGACGCGGCGGCGGTTTGGGCTGCGAAGCCATCCACCGGACGCATCTTCACCATGCGCATCCCCATCGTGCGGATAATGCGCCAGCCGCCGAAACTCGTCCCCAGCGCCATCGCCGTCGCGCTCAGCGCAATCACCCAAGTCGGCACCACGAACGACTGCGCCGTCGCGGTGGTCGCGGCTTCGTAGCTGATAATCGCGGCGGTAATGACGCCCATCGTCTTCTGCGCGTCGTTGGAGCCGTGGCTGAAGGCGACAAACGCCGCCGAGACCCGCTGAAGCCAGCGTGAGATACTGGTGACATGGTGCGGAGAGGTTGTCCGGAATATCCAGAGCAGCGCGATGCCCAGCGCATAGGCGATCACCAGCCCAATCGCCGGCGAGAGGATGAGCGAAAGCACAATCTTCATGATACCGTCGAGCTTGAGCGCCCCAAAGTGCAGCGGCGAGGCAATCACCGCCGCGCCCACCAGCCCCCCGATCAGCGCGTGCGACGAACTGCTGGGCAAGCCCACATACCAGGTCAGCAGATTCCACACAATAGCCGCCAGTAGCGCCGCCATCACTGCGATTGGGGTCAGCGCGGACGGTTCCGCCACATCGGTCCCGATGGTTTTGGCGACCTGGGTGCTGATGAACGCGCCCAGAAAGTTGAGGAAAGCCGCCATCACAATGGCAACACGCGGCGAGAGGACGCGGGTAGAGACGCTGGTCGCGATGGCATTCGCGGTATCGTGGAAACCATTCGTAAAATCAAATGCTACGGCAACGAGGATCGTGAGGATCAGAAAGGCGAGACTGACACTCTCACCGCTGTTAGCGCTTACCGCCGCCAGCAGCGGCAGATGGATGAGGTCAGGCATATTTCAGCAGCACCCCATGGAGTACATCGGCAACGTCTTCGCAGCTATCGATGGCTTTTTCGAGGTGATCGTACACCTGCTTCCATTTGAGAATGACCAGCGGGTCGGATTGCAGAAATAGCCCCTGGATCGCGTTGCGGTAGACTTCGTCGCCCTGATTTTCGAGGCGATTGATCTCGGTGAGCCGATCTCTAAACACCGCGCGATCTTTATTGAGTCGGCGCAGATGCGAAACGGCTTGCTGCACCTCCTCGCAGGACTGCACGATGAGTTGCGCCATTTCCAACGCGGGTGGCTGTGGCTCTTCGATGCTACAGAGCACGAAATCGTCGGCGGCGGCCTCGACCAGATCGAGCACATCGTCTAGCGCCGAACTGATAGCGCCGATGTCTTCGCGGTCGAGCGGTGTCACAAAGATGCGGTTCAGTTGCTCGTAGGTCTCATGCGTCAGCTCATCGCCCGCATGCTCGACATCTTTGATGGCCTTCGCCTTCGCAGTGATGTCGGTATAGTCGTTCAGCATGGCCACGAGCATCTCAGCGCCCTTACATACATTCGAGGCGGACGCTTCTATGAGCGAGTAGAAGCGGTCCTCACGCGGCAGCAGAATGGACATGCAAATACTCCGGGCTATTTCACAGGG
>JAICKD010000101.1 GCA_025928125.1 Ktedonobacterales bacterium | reverse complement strand
TGCCTTGCTGGAGCTTCTGGAGGCGCATGGGCGCGTGCGTGGCGAGGAGCTGGCTCGGCGCTTGGAGGTGAACGAGCGCACGGTACGTCGCTATGTGATGACGCTCCGAGACCGTGGCGTTCCCATCGAGATGGAGCGCGGACGCTACGGCGGGTATTATCTACCGACTGGTTACAAGCGTCCGCTGGCGCTCACCGAGCGAGAGGCGCTCTCGACGGCCTGGGGCTTGCTCCGTGGCGGTCAGCACGCGGCTGACTTTGTGGGTAGTGATTCGCGGCGCGCGCTCGACAAGCTCTCGATGGCGCTGCCACAGAGCACGCGTGAAATGGTACGGAGCCTGAATCATGTGGTGACGTTCGCGGATACCTCTGTGCATGCAGGCGAACCCGTGGATGTGGAGCATCTGAAGTCAATCCTGTACGCCGTCGCGTCGCATCAACAGGTACGGATGACGTACCATTCCTGGCGTGGGGATATGACCGAGCGTATCGTTGACCCGTACCACGTAGTCTGCCGCTATGGGCGCTGGTATCTTGTCGGCTACTGTCACCTGCGGACGGACCAGCGTGTGTTTCGCCTCGATCACGTCGTTAATGTCACTATAGTCGCCGAAACCTTCTCTCCGCCCACTATTGATGCCTTGGTAGCCGTGGAGCGGTCCATCGGGCAGGTACCCTGGCGCTGGGAGTATCGCGTTCGGGTCGATCTCCCGCTGGACGTGGCGGCGCAACGCATATCCCTCGCGACCGCCAGCCTGGAACAATCTGAAGACGGCGTCATCATGCGTGGGTATGCCGATGACCTTGCGTGGATAGCGCATCTTCTGGCAGGTTTGCGCTGTCGGCTGGTTGTGCTCTCGCCACCAGAGCTGCGCGAGGAGTTACTGGCGCTGGCAGAGCACGCCCGCCTTATTGCCGCTGGATCTTCACCTATCGCTGCGTTTGCTGATAGCGCTGCCAAGCATCGTTAGCGTTGACCAACTGGGACGTTGATGGTCGCCGAGAGGCCGCCGGATCGATTCACATCCGTTCTGTCGATGAATGTTCTGGCAAATTGCATATAGGTGTAGACATCCGCGAAGGTAGTAACCAGGCCAAGTGAGGCGCGTAGCGCTCCGGTCGTCTTGCCGTCAATCACCTGTAAGAATTGCTCGAAGGTCTGATCTTCCTTGTTTCTAAAACAAGCTACCAGTTCATCTTTCGTGAAACCTAGCGCTACTTCGCGTGCGCCCGGATTGCAGTGACACCCGGCGCGAAGGGAGATACGCGCATCGTTTGCAATCCGTTCGATGGTGGTGCAGTCGATCAACTCACCGTCAGGGGCGAGGAAGTTCACCTGAACGGTTGCTCCGCGCAAGTGAGCATTTGGTGGGCCATAGAGGCGCAGTAGCGGCGCGCCGTTGCTGTGGCGTAGCGCGGTGAGCTGGTCGATGAGCCAACCAGTAAGGCACATCGCGCGGGTATGAATTGTCCCAATCCCAATCGACTCAATGAACTTTAGCCCTGATTCCACAGCCGGAATGCTCAGATAGTTCACGGTGCCATCCTCAAAGCCCGCAGGCCCTGGGGTCAGGTAGCGGTCGAATGCCAGGACGGATGAGAAGGTGATTGTGCCGCCTGAGTACCACGGCCGTTGTAGTTTGCGCACGGCCGATTTGCGCGCGAGGAGACAGCCGATTCCTGTCGGGTAGCCGAATATTTTGTAGAACGAAATGGAAACAAAATCAGGATGCCATTGGCTCAGGTCAAGGCGGTTGGTGGGGACAAAGGATGCCGCATCCAGGAGGACATCCCATCCCCTGGCTTGCGCCTCAGCGATCCACTCCAGCGGATGCTGGACCCCAGAGAAATTCGATTGCGCTGGGTAGGCGAACAGGTTATTGCCTTCGGGACGAGCCAGTTTCAGGCCATATGCCAGCGTATCGGGGTTCACACGCAGATCGGGCGGGACGACCGGAATGTAGCGGACGATCGCTCCTCTGGAATGGGCGAATTCGCGGATTCCGTTGACCGAGTTGTGATTGTCAAATGTCAGCAGGTATGTATCGCCTTCCCCGAACGGATAGGACTCGCCTACGAGTCTAAGCGCGCCCGTTGCGTTCGGCGTGAAGATCGCTATGTATTCCTCGGGCGAGGCATTGAAATATTTCAGGACGTACTCGCGCGCCTGCTCTACGCGGTGAGTCATTGCCTGGGACGTCAGGTTCTTCGAGTGGGGGTTGCCGAACACCTCACCGCTCAACAGCGCCACATGTTCGAGCACTTGTGATTGAGCGTAGAGACCGCCTCCAGTGTAGTCCAGGTATACGTGACCCAGCCGATCGAGGCGCTCATATTCACTCGCCCGCAAATCGTCCAGGCGATATGTTCCGTCATGTGCGGGATACGCTTGTCGGAACGCTTCGAATGCTTCGGCCATGCCGTCGAGATTCAATTGGATAGTCTTATCGGCAACTGCTGGTGGTTGCATGACTTTCCCTCCTTACGGCCATCTTCCCAATTCCGAAATTGAGTCTGTGCCACGCGCGACACGCAGCCTCCTCGCCCTTCACGCAATGTTTGTCTGTGCTGGCTCCAAGTTGCCTCTTAGATAGAGCCAGCGTATGAAGGATAATCGCGCTAATTCCCTTTGGCTGAACGGCATGTTGTCTTGCTGGCATGCTTGCTGGCGCATCTCGCCGCTCCGGATGCGCCGCAGACGAGCGCACCACTCATCCCAGGTGGGCGCGGGGTTACCACCAATCGCTGCTGCGACACTCCAACTCTTCCAAATCTGCATCGGACGCCTCCTTGTAACCCTGGGATTCCAGTGGGAGCCGGAACAGAACGTACGCTCGCTGGGCTTGTGGTTGGCTTACCGCGGCGCGTCCCAGTATTGATCGGCATGGTGACGGTAACTACCTGGGGTAAACTGATGTAACATCTCCTCCAAAGATTGGTGGTAGTATAAGGGCCGACCGTGACGACACCGTATCAGGCACGTGACGGAAGGCGGTCGCCGATGAATAGTGTACGGCTTTGCCTGTTTGGCTCACCTCACATCGAAGATCAGGGACATCCAGTCAAGATCGAGCGCCGCAAGGCACTTGCGCTTGCGGCCTATCTGGCGTGTGCCGAATATCGCCAAAGCCGTGACGTTCTCGCTGATATGTTTTGGCCTGACCTCGACCGTGAACACGGACGATCCGCATTGCGTAGCGCGCTGCTCGCGTTGTCAACACCGATCACTGTTGATTGGATCGAGGCTGACCGAACGACAGTCGGATTAAAGCGAGATGCAGTGTGGGTAGATATCCACACGTTCTCGGCGTCGCTTTCTGGCGATGGTACACATGGCCACAGCGTCGCTAGCCTCTGCGCGCAGTGCGCTCCTCAAATCGAACAGGCGATTAGCTCGTATCAGTCTGGCTTTATGACGGGATTCAGTCTCTCTGACTGCGTTGAGTTCGAAAATTGGCAGATTTCGCAACGGGAGAGCCTACGGCGCGAATTCGCGGAGGCGCTACGACGGCTATCTGGCTATTACGCGGAAATGCAGCGGTATGCTGAGGCGATCAAATATACACAGGTGTGGCTGGCGACTGACCCACTCCACGAACCAGCTCTCCGCCAGCTCATGCGACACTATGTCGCGAACGGGCAGCGAGCTGACGCTCTGCGCCAATACCGGCAGTATGCGGACCTGTTGAATGCGGAGCTTGCTACGCCACCAGAGGATGAGACAACCAGCCTTTACGAGAACATTCTTCAGGGTCAATTACTCACCGTGCAAACGACAAGCTCTGTTGGGTCAGCGCCGAGGAGTGTCTTGCCACCACTTCCCGCCCTGGTCGTTGGCCGCGATGAAGCGCTCAAAGAGATCAAGGAGCGACTCGGCATTGGCAGCGCAACTATGCGGGCAATGACGGTTGTTCAGGGCTGGCCTGGGGTGGGTAAGAGTAGCACTGTTGCTATGCTGGCGCACGATCAGGACGTTGCGCGGCAATTCCCGGATGGGGTTCTTTGGGCCTCGCTTGGTGAGGAGCCAAATATTCTCGGCCCGCTTTCCGCCTGGGCCGACGCGCTCAACATAGGCCCAGCCAGGCGAGCGCGCGGAATCGAAGAGATAAGCGCGCAGCTTACCGCCATACTCCGCGATAAGCGTAGTCTGCTCATTGTAGACGACGTGTGGAGAACGGAACACATGACACCGTTCCGGGTAGGGGGACAAACGTGCGCGATGGTCGTCACGAGCCGCTTGAACGATGTGGCGATTGCTCTAGCGCCGACAGCATTGGATTTGTATCGTCTGCCCGTTCTGACCGACCACGCGGCGCTTGAGTTGCTTGGTCAGCTTGCGCCGGACACAACCAAGCAATATCCCAACGCTGCCCGCGAACTCGTGCGTGACCTGGAGGGGTTGCCTCTAGCCATCCACGTCGCTGGGCGCCTGCTCCATAGTGAAGCTCAACTTGGCTGGGGAGTACGCGAGTTGCTCATCGAGATTCGCCGAGGAGCGGGCTTGTTGACGGCACGCGCCCCAAGCGACATGCTGGGAGCAACCGTGGACACTACGCCGACGGTTGCCGCTCTCCTCAAGCGCAGCACGGATGTTCTGGATGCCGAGACACGGCTTTGTTTCGCCTATCTGGGCCTATTTGTTCCTAAGCCTGCCTCTTTTGATCTTGATGCGATGGCGATAGCCTGGAATGTAGTCGATCCCAGACCTTCGGCTCGAGTGTTGGTTAGTCGCGGCCTCTTGGAGCCTGTTGGTGGTGGTCGTTTCCAGATGCATTCGCTCCTCGTCATGCATGCGCGTTCTCTTCTGGAGGAAGAAGACTTTCAGCGATGACCCGTCATTCCGAACTTCCCGAGAGAGAGTACCGCCTTGCCAGGCATTATCTCAATAAGCTACGCACCGTGAATGAAGCGATGCAACGCGGCCAGTCTACTGTTTCGTATGGCCTGACCGTATTCGACCAGGAATGGGAACAAATCAGACACTGGCAGGCATGGACAGTGCAACGTGCGCCTGAAGACGAGCTACGCGCCCGGCTATGTATCGAGTTCCCACTTACAGGATTGGAGGTGTTGGCAAACCGAAACAATGCGGAGGTTCAGATCAAGTGGCTGCGGGCTGGATTGGAGGCCGCCCGGCAGCTTCAGGACAAGGAAGCGGAGCGGAGCCTTGGGTATGAACTGATGATGGTCTACTATCGACTCGGCTCGCTCGAAGAAGGAAGGGATATCGCCTGCCAACTGCTCGATCTGGGGGAGGCGGCGAACGACCTGTTATGCATCGAACGCGCGTATTTTGGATTGGCAGTCTACAGCGAAGAGCGGGGGGAATATTCGGACGCTGAGCAGAGCTATCAGCAGGCGTTGCGGCTTTCGCGCAAACTCGGCGTCATAACCGAGTTAGGACGAGCGCTCAATGCCCTTGGCGGGGTCGCGCAGTATGTTGGGGAGTTTGAGAAGTCGTATCAATACGTTTCACAATATCTCGAACTTATGGAGCTACACGGTAAGCAGAACAGGGTATGCCATGCCTTGATATCCCTAGGTGAGAGTTTGATTAGCCTCAAAGCCTACACCGAAGCCGAACAAAGTCTTCAGCGTGCCGTACGCATGTGTCGCTCTCTCGGATTTCAGCGGCTGCTGGGCGTTGGTCTGCTCACTCTAAGCGCGCTGGCGCTTGCAGAGGATAAACTGGACATGGCCCAGACGTACGTAAACGAGGGGTTACAGGCGGTGCGGGCCGTTGGTGTGCAGCGGCAGATTATATCCGGGCTGACAAAACTAGGATACATTGACCTGCGGCATGAAGACTTCGCGGCCGCGTTCGCGCATTTGCATGAAGGATTGGAGATGGCGCGCGATGTGGGAAATCCCCGCTACATCTGCGAGGTTGAACTGGCGCTCGCGCATGCGTTCATTGCGGTGAGTGACTACGACAGCGCGCGCGATGTCTTACGTGAGTCGCTTACTATTGTACAGAACATAGAGTCGCGCTCGCAGAAGATTCGCATCCTCTCCGGCGTTGTAGCCTACTTTCAATCACTTGGAGATTATAAACAGGCGGCAATTGTGGCAGGCGCCATCAAGGACGAGTTGTTGGTAGATGCTCCGTTCTTTGGAGGCGTTCGCGCGCAATTGGAAACGACGCTTGGCCCGGCTGACTATTATGAGACGCTTGCAGACGGCGCTCGGCGATCCCTCGATGAGACCATAGCGGAGATGTTGGTAGCCATGGTCTGAGACGACCATGTAATTCACCTGACATGGTTGTCACGCTCGCCTGATTCTGGTACGATAGGCAAACTACCGCAATTCTCCCCAATTGCTGTGAATTCCCGCTACGCCAGCAGAGGAGCCTTTTATGACTGTCGCCCGCTCGGATCGCCCGGATGTCCAGTATCGAGTCACTGTTCGCGACATGCCGAGTGATGAGCGCCCTCGCGAGCGTTTGCTGAAATATGGGGCTGTGACACTGCAAACGGCGGAGCTTCTCGCGATCATTCTGCGGGTGGGTACGCAGGGCGAAAACGTCATCGAGCTTGCGGCGCGGCTCCTGCGCGAACATGGCGGACTGGGCGGGCTGCTGACGGTTGATGCCGCGTTACTCAGCGCGGAGCACGGGATGGGCGAGGCGAAGACTTCGCAACTGAAGGCGGCGCTCGAGCTAGGCAGGCGGCTGAGTGCGCTGACGCCGGGCGGGCGGTCGCAGATCACCAGTCCAACAGATGTCGCCAACCTGATGATGCTGGAAATGGGTTATCTGGCGCAGGAGCAGTTGCGCGTGCTCTGTCTCGATACCAAGAATTACGTCGTGACCCAGCAGGTTGTCTATCAAGGTACGGTCAACAGCAGTGTGGTGCGCGTGGCCGAGGTCTTCAAGCCCGCCATCAGCCGCACCTGCCCGGCGATTGTCGTCGTCCACAACCATCCGTCGGGGGATCCCGCGCCGTCACCTGAGGACGTGCGCACTACTGAGCAACTGCGCAAAGCGGGCGAACTACTGGATATCGAACTGCTTGACCATATCGTCGTTGGCCATAACTGCTTCGTAAGCATGAAGGAGCGTCACCTCGGATTCTGAGGTCGAGCCCCGAATATCCGCCATTGGGCCGATGCGCAAACCAGCCGTGCGCCTGTAACATACGAGATGTAGGCGGTATGGGCCGGGAAGTGAGACGGAGTAGGCGCGCGTGACACCAAACCAGCTTCTTCGGCGAGGGATCGCCTGGGCCAGCGCGGCGGCGCTTGTCGGAATTGCCTACTCTACCATGATCGAACCCGGGTGGGTTGACGTCACCCACGTATCGCTGGCGCTTCCCGGCCTGGCCCCGGCGTTCTGTGGCTATCGCGTCGTCCAGTTGAGCGATCTTCACATGGGAGACTGGATGAACGCTGCCCGGCTGGATGATGTTGTTCGTCTCGTCAACAAGCAATCTGCTGACCTCATCGCGATTACGGGGGACTTTGTAACGCGCCGTGCTGTCTCCCACATGCGCGATCTGGCGAATGGGTTGAGTCAGCTGAAGGCCAGCGATGGCGTGGTGGCTGTGCTGGGCAATCACGACCACTGGTCTGGCGCACAAGCAGTCCGCGATGTATTGGCTGCCAGTGGCGTCTGCGAGCTGGCCAACAACTTCCGCACGTTTCATCGCAATGACGCGCAACTGCATATCGCTGGGGTGGATGACATCATCGCTGGATGCGACCGGCTCGATCTGTTGCTTGCCCGGCTGCCAGCTGCTGGCGCTGTGATATTGCTGGCGCACGAGCCTGACTTCGCCGACGAGAGCGCTGCTACCGGTCGGTTCGCGCTGCAACTCTCCGGGCATACGCATGGGGGACAGATTGTCGCGCCGCTGATTGGCCCGCTGCTGTTGCCCGCCCTTGGGCGCAAGTATCCCTCTGGGCATTATCAGGTCGGTAGCATGATCCAGTACACGAACCGTGGCGTTGGCGTGGTCAGCCCGTTTGTTCGCATCAACTGTCGCCCCGAAGTTACCGTCTTCGATCTGCATGCGCAGTCCATCTGCTCTTGTGCGCCAGCCAGGTGATACATCGGTGACTCATTCGCCATGTTGCAGCGGCTTGCCCCAGACTATTTCCGTTACCAGTTGCAGTGTGACACTGCCCACGCAGTAGTGGCTCACCAGCGCGCGGACCTTGTTGTCAAAGGCTGATGCTTCGGCATCTCCCATGCGTTCCCGTACGAACGAAGCTCTCCCATGGAAAGACTCGATGTATTCGTCGAGTGGTTGCACGAACGGGACTGGCG
>JAICKD010000460.1 GCA_025928125.1 Ktedonobacterales bacterium | reverse complement strand
GTGACGGCCTCGCCGAAGAGGAGTCTGAACTTTGGGCTGGTCGCGCCGAACGCCACCGCTGGTGTGAATGAGAGGTCGAACTGCAAACAGCCCGGAAGCATGAAGACGCGGTAGATACTGAGGCCAGCGGGAAGATCGAAGAGCATGACCGCGTCGCATTCGTCGACGATTGTATGGGTCCAGTCGTTCAAGACTTCAGCCACAGATACATCATTCGCGATCGCAAAGGTGAGATCGAGGTCGGACCAGCGATCCCCCTCGTGGAGCGCGAGCGAGCCGACGACGGCTCCGGCGACCACGCGCGGATCAGTCGCCGCCAGCGCGAGCACGCGGTCACGCACACGATTGCGATCATCTACACTGAACATAGTTTCCCTGTCGCATTCTGTCTATCTCTATCTCTGTTCCGGCATGCAAGAGAGATACCGTTCGCAGCGTGGAGCAGGACAGAGATGGCGCAAGTTTCAAGAAGAGGGCGCTGTGTACCGCCCTTGTCGCTGTAGCTCCGTCCGCAACATGATCCACTCAACATCGTTGAATCTGAGGAATTGAGCCGTTGTTCGGCCCACCGCTGTGAGGGGCTGGATGATCGCGTTGTCAGATCCTGTCAGCCGAAAATGCCTCAGCCACTTATCCGCGCGCGGATCAAATAGACGAGTAATCTTGCCAGTCTGCGGGTCAATCGATGTCAGATCGGCGCCCTTCAAACGATTACAGCGAAAACAGGAATACGCAAGATTGTCCCGTATCGTCTTGCCACCGTGTCGTTCCGCAACGACATGATCAACTTCGTGCGAAACGAGTGTGGCATCATCCGGTATTCCACAATACTCGCAGCGATTTCCGGCGCGTGCGATCACCTCACGGCGTAGCGCCGCCGGAATATGCGTCTCACTCATGCGCCTGGCAGGTTGGCGGGTGCGGACGATGTCAAAGACTGGATTCTGGTCGCCTGTGCGCGGGCCTGAATAAGCGAGACAACCTCATTAAGAGCCATTACCCTGTCAAGTTCGTGTTCTTCTTCGTTCGTCAACGTCCCTGAACGATTCTTCTCCAGCAGCGTGCCGATATGTTTCTGCGCGCCTTTTGAGAGGCGAAACGCGGCAACATCGTCTTGTGATGGGCCGCTGGCGAAGAAGGCGACGATTTCTTCGATTGGGCTGGCAGGCGCAAGTTTACTCATCGAATCCTCTCCTGTCCAGGAATATCTATCATATTCAAGTATAGCATGCCCCCTCCCCCAAATCTTTACGAAATCCTGATACCGCCGCCCTTCATCTTTACGCCTCCTTTACGCCCCTCAGCATACGCTCTGATCGTGGAAAAAGAGCCGTTTCAGGGAGTGTAGTAGGGGAAGGCGGACAGCGGTGCCGCACGTGCTACTTGTGGAGGACGAAGAGCCGTTGCGGCGCATCCTCGCCCGCAACCTAGCGCGGCGCGGCTACCGGGTGACGGAAGCGGGCAGCGCAGCAGAAGCCATCGCCCTCTTGCGCGCGGGCGGCCCGTTCGACGCGCTCCTGCTGGATGTGAACCTGCCCGATCAGACCGGCTGGGACGTTCTACGCTCGCTCAACGACGCTCACGCCGACGCGCCGCCGGTCATCGTGCTGACGGCGGTGCGCCCGGTGCGGCAGCGGCTGGACGAGTTCCACCCGGCGGCGGTGCTGCTCAAGCCGTTTCCCGTAGATGCGCTGGTCCGCCTCGTCGGGCGTGTTACCGGCAGCCCGCTGAATGTATCGGATACTTCGGCCTTCTATGACGGCCAGTGAGTTGAAAGAAACAGGTTAGTGGCTATGGCCGATCTTCTCTTTGCGGTAGTGACGCTGGTCTTCTTCGCGCTGATGGTCGCGTTCGCGTTTGCCTGCGACCGGCTGTGAGCAAAGGAACCGAAGAATCTCATGAACATCGAATACGTGCTGGTTGGCCTCGTCGCCCTGCTGGTCATGGTCTATCTCGCGGTCGCTTTGCTGCGGCCCGATAAATTTTAGGAAGCTGAGGCTGATACTTCGGTATGTCGTTCACGTTCAACGGCGTTGCTCAGATCATCGTCTTCTTTCTGCTCGTGCTGCTCATCACCAAGCCGCTGGGGCTGTATCTCACCGCCGTCTTCACTGGCAGGCGCACCTGGCTGAGTCCGGTGTTGCGGCCAGTCGAGCGCGGGCTGTACTGGCTTGGCGGAGTAGATGAGCGACGCGAGCAGGACTGGAAAATCTACGCCGTCTCGATGCTAACGTTCACCGCCGTCGGCATCCTGCTGCTCTACCTCATCCAGCGCTTACAGGATATCCTGCCGCTCAACCCCAACGGCATGGGCAAGGTCGATCCGCTGCTGGCCTTCAATACCGCCGTCAGCTTCTCCTCGAACACCAACTGGCAGAACTACAGCGGCGAGACGACCATGAGCTACTTGACGCAGATGGCTGGCCTCGCCTTCCATAACTTCGCCTCTGCCGCCGTTGGTGTCGCGCTGGCCGTCGCGGTGATCCGTGGCCTCACGCGCCAGAGTGGGCGCGCGCTCGGCAATTTCTGGGTAGACCTGACACGTTGCTTTCTCTACGTCCTGCTGCCCATCTGTTTCGTCTATGCGCTCTTCCTGGTCTGGCAGGGCGTGCCGCAGAACTTCAACGCCTACGCCCACATCACTGGTATTCAAGGCTTCGTTCAGACCATCGCGCAGGGGCCGGTCGCCTCGCAGGAAGCGATCAAGCTGTTCGGCACGAACGGCGGCGGCTTTTTCAACGCCAACTCGGCGCATCCGTTCGAGAATCCCACGCCGTTCACCAACCTGATCGAGATGCTCTCCATCTTCGCGCTCGGCGCTGGCCTCCTCTACATGTTTGGCAAGATGGCGGGCAACACGAAACAGGGCTGGGCGCTCTTTGGCGCGGTCAGCGTGCTCTTCCTGCTGGGCGCGTTCATCACCTTCGGCGCGGAGCAGGCGGGGAATCCCCAACTGGCGCAGCTTGGCGTCAATCAGACGGCCAACGAGTGGTCGCTCTCGCAGCCGGGCGGCAACATGGAGGGCAAGGAGATGCGCTTTGGCATCGCCTCCTCCGCGCTCTTCAGCACCGTCACCACCGACGCCTCGTGCGGCGCGATCAATAGCTGGCTCGATAGCTACACCCCGCTCGGCGGCATGGCGCCGATGGTGAATATTCAGCTTGGCGAGATTATCTTCGGCGGCGTTGGCTCTGGCCTCTACGGCCTCATCATCTTCGCCATTCTCTCGGTCTTCATCGCCGGGCTGATGGTGGGCCGCACGCCCGAATACCTGGGCAAGAAGATCCAGCAATACGAGATGAAGATGGCCGCGCTGGCGATTCTGATTCTGCCGCTCTCGATTCTTGGCTTCAGTGCGCTCGCCATCGCCCTCAGAGCGGGGACGGCGGCGATTGCCAATCCTGGGCCGCACGGCCTCTCGGAGATTCTCTACGCCTTCAGTTCGATGACCGGCAACAACGGCTCGGCCTTCGCCGGACTGGGTACCACAACGGTCGGCACGCCCGCCTTCGCGCTCTACAACTGGACCGGCGCGTTTGCCATGCTGGTTGGCCGCTTCGCCTTCCTGATTCCCGTGCTGGCGCTGGCGGGGTCGCTGGTGCGCAAGCGCGTGACACCAGCCGGGCCAGGAACCTTCCCGACGACCTCGCCACTCTTTTCGGGGCTGGTCGTTGGCGTGATCGTCATCGTCGGCGCGCTGACCTTCTTCCCGGCGCTGGCGCTCGGTCCCATCGTCGAGCAACTGCTGATGCTGGCGGGCAAGTC
>JAICKD010000834.1 GCA_025928125.1 Ktedonobacterales bacterium | reverse complement strand
GGTGTTGATATAGTGCTGAGTGGTGATCTGCGCGTCGGCCGGGGCGCGCTCCATACGATTGCGAATCCATGCCTCGCCCCAGCGCGTCACATACGTGCCAAGCCCGTGGCGCGTGTGCTCAGGATGCACCCCGCCATAGACCGAGACCTGGATGTAACGGCGATTGAAGACATCGCCATGCGCCGCCAGGCTGCCATCCGGCGCGAAGACCAGCACGCTATCCTCGGCGAGAGTCGCGCCCTGCCAATCGTTCAACTGCTCTTCGGCGGTGGTGACCGATGTGTCGCCCTCAGCCGCCTGGTATGCGTTGCGTAGCCGCGCCACCGCCTCCGCATCGTCGAGCGTGGCCGCCCGCGCGCTATATCCAGCTGGCGGCGTGACACCGTTCGTTATATCCGCTGACCCCATAGTTCTTGTGTCCCCTCCGTTGTAGCGGCTCGTCCCGGCGCGCGAATGCGCCTGCCGCCAGAGTGTATCCAATCGGCGGCGCGGGCGCTACGAAGATTTCTGCCCAGCTATTTCCAAAGGGGGATTTCCGCGCACACGACTCAAACGCCCAGACCGTGTGATTAATCTGCTGGCATCGAGGAGACTACGGACATGGATAGAGCGAAGTGCCGTCGACGGAAACGACCTGCGGGGAAGAGGCGATCCGCACCAACTCATCCCACACAGGATAGGACATGAGCAGTCCATGCCATTTGGCGAAGTTGGCCTGTAGCACGGCAAGCGGCGGTGGTTCGTCGCTGCGTGGCTCATCACACGTCCAGGGATAGACATGTCCTCGCAGAATAGCAATTGCCTGGTCATAGGTGGTGTCGGATGTGAAGGTGATGCTGGCAAATAACGGAATATCCTTCGGCGAGGCGTTGTGGATGCGCGACAGTGCGTCCGCCGCCGACCTCGTCGAAGCTGGAACAACGATTGGCGTTGGGCTGTGTAGCGGAGCGGGCGCAGCCGTCCCAGGCGCGCACGCCGCCAGCCACAGGAGCAGCGCCATCGCCAGCAGCGCGTGTATCCGACCCATTCTCCACGTCATAGCAGCGCACCCTCCAGGGTAAGCCCATCCCGCCCATATGATAGGACGATGCCTGCTTACCAGGACGGCGCAACTGCCCGCGAAGTTCCCGCCCTCTTATTGCTACCGCTCTCCCTGTCCTTCGGGGGTGAGGCTGCTGGTGTGGATGGCAATCAGCTCACCTGGGTCGGGCAGCGTCCGCACATCCACGCGCACGACCCACTTCACCCACTGGAATCCCCGACGGTCGGGCGCCACCAGCCGCAGTGGCGCGCCGTGATCGTGGTTGAGTGGCTCCCCGCTCACATGGGTCGCCAGCAGCGCCACTCGCGCCTCCGCCAGCGGCAGACTCCAGCGGTAGCCCGTCACCGAGACGAAGCTCACCCAGGCAGCGCCCGGCGCCAGCGTCACGCCGTCGAGCAGACGCCCGACGCGGATCCCGCCCCACCGTTGCGCGCTATAGAAGCCGCCGGTGCAGTCGAGCGTCGCCACCAGCTCATCGCCCGCCGAAGAAATCTCATCGTAGCTGAACGAGCGCGGCTCAGTCACCGCGCCGTCGATGCGCAACCGCCAGTTTGTGGGAGAAATCGGGCGCGGAGCATCTGCTACCCAACTCGTCGCGGGGAAGACTTTCCCAGCGAAACTCTCGGCCTCGCGCGACCCGGTGAAGCGGCGGCGCCAGCCAGGAGCATCCACCACGCGCTCGATCACCTGTTGCGCGGGCCAGAGGACAATCGCGCCGCCAAGGAGTAGCCCGCCCCGCAGCATCTGGC
>JAICKD010000749.1 GCA_025928125.1 Ktedonobacterales bacterium | reverse complement strand
CGATGACTTCCTCAAGCAGATCGGCGACCAGTTGACGCCGGGCAGCTCGGCCCTCGTCGCCATCGTCACCTTCGAGAACGTCGCCGATGCGATGAAGGTCCTCGACCAGTATGCGGGCGCGAAGATCCTGCATAGCGCGCTGTCGCCCGATGTCGCGCAGCAGCTCTCCGCCGCCATCGAAGACTGACCGCGAGATCGCATGTTTTCTGGCCCCTTCCGTGTGCGGGAGGGGCTTTTTTGTGCCATGTGGAACGATAAGCTGACCATCAGGCTATCTTAAGCGCACACTAAGCTTGGCAGTGCATAATAACCCCCGACATGGAGAAGCAGTCTTCGCAGAGTGGGGTGGCGCAGCATGGATGATTCCTCCCGTCCGCACACGCGAGCCGTCGAACGGATTGATACTGTCGATACGATTCCGCGCCCAACAGGTGGCTGGCGGTTACCAGAGATTCAGTCGCCAAACGGCGCGGACGATGACGCCACGATCCCGGCATCGTCGCCGGGCAGACCGCCACGTCGTGGGATGAGCCGCCGCAAGGTGTTGATTGGCGCGGGCGCCGGAGCCGTTGGGCTGGGACTGCTCGGCACGGGCGCCGCCGCGTTTCTGGCGCGCCAGCAGTCGGCCGGCCCCGCCACGCTCGACGCGGATGACGCCGCGAAGATTGGCCACCTGCTGCGCCGGGCGGGATTCGGCTCGTCGCCCGCCGACCTCCAGCAGTATCTGAGCCTCGGGGTCTCTGGCGCCATCGACAAGCTGCTCAACTTCTCCGGCGTCTCCAATGCGGCGCTCGATGCCCGGCTGAACGCGCTCCACCTCAACTTCACCAACCGGCAGGATCTGATTCGCTGGGTGCTGCTGCGGATGATCTACAGCCAGCGCCCATTCGAGGAAAAGCTGACGCTCTTCTGGCATGGCGTGCTCACCAGCAGCTTCACCAAAGTGGGCGGCAACACGCATCTGCCCTTCATGATCCAGCAGAACCAGCTGCTGCGCGCGAAGGGGCTGGGGCGCTTCGACGACCTGATGCACGCCGTCACGATTGACCCCGCCATGCTCTACTGGCTGGATGGGCGGCTCAGCTCCGGTCGCTCACCCAACGAGAACTACTCGCGCGAGCTGATGGAACTGTTTACGATGGGCATCGGCAACTATAGCCAGGACGATGTGCATCAGGGGGCGCTGGCGCTGACCGGCTGGGTCGTGCGGGCGGATGGCGCGCACTACGTGCCGTCGCGCCACTATAACGGCTCGGTCACATTCCTGGGGCATACCGGCCCGATGACCGTGGACGATGTCATCAAGATCGTCTGCACGCACCCCGCCACCGGCACGCATATCGCGCGGCGCATGTGGAGCTTCTTCGTCTACGACAACCCCAGCCCGCAGGACTTGAAGCCGCTCTCCGACGCCTATTACCAGCACGATCACAGCATCGCCGCGATGGTGCGCGCCATGTTCTCCTCGTCTGCGTTCTTCAGCGCGCAGGCCTACCGGGCGCGGGTCAAGAGCCCGCTGGAGTTCATTGTTGGCGCCATCCGCGCGCTGGGGCTGGAGACGAACGCCACTGGGCTGGCGGCTGTCCTCAACGCGATGGGCCAGATACCGCTCGATCCGCCCAATGTGGCAGGCTGGCCGGGGGATGGCGCGAGCGGGGCATGGATGTCCACACAGTCGTGGGTCACGCGCATCAACCTGACCGACCTGTTGGTTTCGATTGCGGCGGGCGCGCGTCCGAAGGGCGGCCCGAAGATCAACCTGACGACCCTGGGAGGAACGTCGGCTATTCAGCAGGCGATTACACGGCAGAAGATCGCCAGCGCCGATGCTCTGGTGAGCTACTACGTCGCGATGCTGCTGGATAACACGCTAGACCCCAGCCGCCGCGCCGTGCTGGTCGACGCGCTGACCAACAGCCCGATTCAGGGCGGGGCGACGTATACGCTGGCGGGCGGCAAGAAGGTTTCCGCCGCGGCGACCGCCGAGATGCTCTACCTGCTGATGTCGCTGCCTGAGTACCAGATGAATTGAGAGGACATGCGCCATGCCTGATATGCCCGACACGCGAGGCCAGCCATGCAAGCCGTTCAGTGTGCCGTTCAGCCGGAGAGCAATGATTCGCGATGGGCTGCTCGCGGTCAGCGCGGGCATGGTCATGCCGACGATCTTCTCGCGCGCCGTCCGGGCGGCCTCCAACGCGGCGCATGAGG
>JAICKD010000875.1 GCA_025928125.1 Ktedonobacterales bacterium | reverse complement strand
GCTGATGTCGGGCGCGACGCGCGTGGTAGTCGAGCTGATCAGGATCGTCCATCTGTTGCTCGGCCTGGCGCTGATTAGCTTCGGTGAGATCATCACCGCGCGGCTGCGGCGGCTGGACCAGGGCAGCAAGCCCGTCGCGGCGGCATAACACACGCAATCGTAGCCTATTGGGACGCTGGAGGCATCGCGCTTCCGGCGTCCCGTTTGTTATGGTGTGGGTGGTAGACTGTGGGCAGAGGAGCGACAAAGTGATGTCCGCAGACGGCCTATATCCTCATGCGGGTGAATTCTTTCGTCCCGGCCATATGGATCTGATTGTTCAGTATGATGCAAAGACGCGCTGGGTTGACATCTTCTTCTCAAATGGCTCTGGGTGGTGGTGTTTCAGCGTATCAAGCATCATGGGCGATCCACTTCGTGCGCTCATCAGTGCGCTGGTGACGATGCTCCGCTACGATGAGCCTGAGGCGCTCGCTCGTTGGTGGAACGAGCCGCAGGAGATACGCTGGGTGCTGCGGCGCGGTGGCGATTCGCTACACATCCAGGTGGTCGAGTTGCCAGACTTCGCACGCACACCGCTGGCAAACGAGTGTATGACTGATACGTACTTCGAGACGACGGTGGACTTCTGGCAGTTTGCCCAGCGCGTGCGGCTAGCTGCCAGCCGGGTCGCGCAGACTCCCGTCGGCGATCCGCCGCGCTACAAGACCTTCGAGACCGATCCAGAGTATCAGGCGCTGTGCCGCTATCTCGCGGAACACTATGTCAGGTGATGTGATGATCGAACGCCTGGAACTGGCGCCGCCCTCGCTTGAGCTAGAGGCGGCGTATTGGGAGTGCGAGGCCGACTTCCAGCAGGCGAATTCTCTCTAGCCCGCGCAGGCGGGCTTTGCGGCGGAGTGTCAGCGTAGCCCGTAGGCGCGGCTTCAGCCGCCATCCACTGTACTGGATTCACATACGTGCCAACAACAGCGACGAATAGAGAGAGGGAGCGACATGCGCGAGATCGTGCGCGACGTTTCGCCGGAGTCCCTGGCGCGGGCGAACGAGGACAACCTGGCAGAAGGGCTGGCGACCTGCGCCCGCGCCTACGGTGGCGAGGTGCGCGACGAGCCGGATTTGCTCTGGTGCTCATTGGCTATTCCAGCGGCGGGCTGGAATCGTGTCCCACGCGCTCAACTTGCCTCCGAAACGGTGGATGAGCGTATCGAGTGGGTCATCGAGCAGGCGCGGGCCTTACTCGTGCCGTTCCTGTGGGATATCGGTCCCTCGATGCGGCCACTGGATCTGGGCGAACATCTCCTGCGCCATGGCTTCACCGACGCGGGCGAGGAGCCGGCGATGGGCATGGTGCTTGCCGACCTGCCTGACGTTCTGCCGCTGCCAGAGGGCGTCACCGTCGAGCGGGTGCGAGATCGTGCGACGCAGGAGCAATGGGTGCGCGTCTCATGTGAGAGCTTCGGGATGCCTGCCTCCCTCATCGAGGCGGAAATTGTCGCGATGTCCCACGACGACCTGGGAGATGCTGGGG
>JAICKD010000866.1 GCA_025928125.1 Ktedonobacterales bacterium | reverse complement strand
GTGCTGATCGGCCTCTTCATTGGCAGCCGCATCACCAATCCGGTGCGTGGATCGGTCGAGGAGCTTCAGGGTGCGTCCACCGCGCTAAAAGACCTGGCGGCGCGTCAGGAAAACTCCGCCAGCGAGCAACACTGGGTGGTAGACGCCTGCCGCACGGGCCTGGAGGGCGCTCGCTATCTTTCGGATGCGATGAATCAGGCGGCGAAGCGTATCATCGACGCGAGCAACTGGTTTAATGAGTACTGGGACCGGCTGACAGAAGAGCAGGCGCGGCGCACCGTCCAACATCTGATGGAATTGGCGCACTACATCGACGAGGCCGCGCGCCGCCAGCAGGCGAATAACGACCGCATGGATAAGGCGATCACGGTGACACAGCAGGTCTCCGATCAGCTGGTCTCGGGCGCGACGGCGGCGAATCGTAGCGCCGGGCGGCTCGAACAGGTGGTGGACGACCTGCAGAACCTGGTGGGCGGTCGCGGCCAGCCCCAAGCCATCCCGAACGGTGGGCTCGCGCCCGATGGACGCATGCAGCAGCAGCAACCCATGCCCTACATGCCCCAGCCTATGATGGCTCCGCCAACTCGTCCTGGAGGCGGGCAGATGGGACGCGCGCCCCAGGCGCCGACGCACTTCGGCCAGATGGATCCACGGGCGGGGATGGGTCCCGCGAGCCAGATGGGTGGACCGCCTTCGCATCGCGGCCCCGGCGCGCGTTCGATGCGCAACCCTCCCAGCCAGTATGGGCCTCCCGATGGCTGGGATGCCTACGGTGATCCGTATGGGCCGGGCGGCCCGCGATCACGCGCGCTGCCGGATGACCAGTGGGGCGCGCCCGCTGGCTCCGGCTGGGATGATCGGTGATCTCACCTCCGCCCCTCTCTCACAAGAAGAGGGGCGCGAGTATGTTGCCATCCGGTAGAATGGTCGCCCAAGCCCTCTCCCTTTAGGGGGAGGGTGACCGAAGGCCGGGAGGGGGTCGCTCGCCAGGGAATAACCTCACTCCTAACCCCTCTCCTACGAGGAGAGGGGTGCCAGACCGCCAGGCCGCTCCCAACACTGGGAGCGGTCGCTGTATTTAAAACCAGGTGGCCGGGTTGAAGAGTCGGCGGCGCAGATGCTCGTAGCGAAACGAGATTTTGCGTGCCTGCAACTCTGGCGGTGGAGCGACAAATGGCCGCTGCCAGTACCACGGACGGATGAACTGCTCGGCGTTGTTGGCGCTCAGCGCCAACACCCACTCTTTGCGGACCTCGGGCGAGCGCGCCGCCGCCTCGGACCAGAGCAGATGGAAGATGTTCGCGGCACGGATCATCTCGGCCAGCCGCTGCTCGTAGTTCTCCCCCGCCTTCAGCAGATCGTCATGGTAGGCAGTGATGCCCAGCTTTTCGTAGGTCTCGCGCGCCTGGCGCATGGCCTCCTGGTCGCCGTGGCTGTACGAAATGAAGACCCGGTCGAAGACGTTGGCGGTGACGTTGATGCCATGCGGCACAACCAGCGCCGTTGACGGGACGCCCGTGTGAAACGAGAACG
Organism: Ktedonobacterales bacterium; assembly: GCA_025928125.1. Lineage (GTDB taxonomy): Bacteria > Chloroflexota > Ktedonobacteria > Ktedonobacterales > JADMIN01 > DAHUXT01. The sequence continues at coordinate 50 of JAICKD010000866.1, read as the reverse complement.
TGACCTCAATCGTGCAGATGGGCGAGATGCGTTCGGCGTAGATGTCGATC
>JAICKD010000067.1 GCA_025928125.1 Ktedonobacterales bacterium | reverse complement strand
TTTCCAGCGCCGCTGAAAGTTCATTGTCTGCGTGGATAACAGGCCTGAAAATGTGGACAACTCGCCCCTTGTGTGCATAAGTTGGCCTTCGCCTCATCCTCCAGATGACTCCATCCATCGCCACAATCCTTGTGGATAACTGTGTGGACAAGGGCAGCATGCGGTGGATAGATGGTGGGGAGCATGTGGGGAGCTATGCAACAGGCGTAGGGCGCCATCATCCACATTGTGGGCATCTGCTGTTGAGAGATCGTGGATGGCTGTGGACGGACTTCACCCTGTCCACCGAGTTCGTGGATAGTCCCGTGGATGCCTCGTGGAAGGCGTGGATAGCCCATCTCATGTATCCACAGCCATCCACATTTCTTGGCGAGATTATCCCGCACCTACCACGAACACATCCACACGAGGAACGATGCTCAGGCAACAGATCAACTCGCGCCATCCCTGAATTCAAGCGGCATATGTCGTCACACGCAAACGCCATTGACACTTATCCCCACTATCCACCGGCCCTATTACTATGACTGCTATTTCTCTTACTACAATATAAATAAAGGAAAGAGAAGATCATGTGAAACGGTGTCCTGTTGAAATATCCACACAACAGGCTAGAGCATAACCACATTCCCTGGCAGGAGTAAACGAATCATCATATCAAATACCAGCACACAACACCGACTCGCAGACAACACGAAGACCAGGTTCTGGGCGCCTGGTCTTCGAAGGGGAGGGGAGGAGATTGTGAATAGTCTCTCTGACCCAAGAATACATCGCATCGTTATATAGTCGCATCAGGTAAACACCTGATATCGTATCAGGTAAACACCCTATGTCACTCTTGCATCAATCTAATATCAGGTACGGATGCCTGGCGCATGAAAGGCGAAAGCGCCGCCCCCCGCCTTCTAGCAGCTAGAGCGTGGGTGGTCCCTGGTGAATACGCGCGCGTACCATATCCAGTGTGTCGCCCGGCAGAAATCCTTCCTGCCACCACGTGACGCCTGCCTCCGCATAGGTCCGCAGCAATGCCGTCGCGGCAGTCAGCGATTCGTTGCCTACGTAGCCCGCGACCACAACCTCGAAGGGATCACCGGACGAGCGATACTGGTGAATGTAGGAAAGCATCTCGCGGATCTCGTCTGGCTGGACTGGATGGCCATCCCAGTGAATAGGATAAACACCGTCCCAGCGGGCGGCGCGACGGAGTGGCGCTGTGTGTGGCAAGATGCCTGCCACCCAGATAGGGATGCGCGGCGCCTGCGCTGGTGTGGGAAGGAATTGCGCGTTCCGCACCGTATATATCGTACCCTCATAGCTGAAAGGCTCGCCGGTCCACAGGCCTGTTACGATGGCGAGACTCTCATCCAGCAGCGTCGCATGCGCCTTGTCATCGGCAGCCTCGCCAAAGGCGCTATATTCGCGCCAGTGATCGCTTCCAATACCCACACCGACAATCAGTCGCCCGCGGGAAAGGCGATCTAGCGTGGCGGTCTCGCGTGCGAACTTCCAGGGACGGCGGCGTGGCAGCGGTGTGACCAGCGCGCCGAAGCGAATACACTCGGTCCGCATGGCGATGGCGGTGAGTGTCACCCAGGGATCGGCGACAGGGCCGTTTGGCTCTGTTTGTAGATGGTCCCAGAGGAAGAAACCATCCCAGCCCGCGCCTTCGGCCTCACGCGCCAGATCGGCAAGCTCGCGAGCATCGGCAAACGCATTGAAGGCAGGAAGATTGATAGCGAAACGCACGGAGACCTCCTTGGGTTAAGGATGAAGATTTCGCTGCACAGTGGGAAAACAGCAGCGTGCGCACCTCACCTGGCTGTCTCGCGCGCCATTGGAGATAAGGGATGAGACAGAGGTGGAATGCTATTCTTCCCCGGCGGCTTTCAAGCGGAAATGCCTAGTTCTCGGAGCTATCGAAGGCGTTGTGGATGGAGCCGCCGGTGTTCGACGTTTCGAGCGCGTCGAGCACGCTGGCGATATCGGCGGCGACCTCCGCGAACATGTGCGGCAGCCATTCTTCGGGATGCGGCTCGCCCTGATGATAGACAGACTGGCGACGCGCGCGGCCAAGCGTCATGTGGCCCTCACGATACTCCTCTGCCGCATGAAACCCGCTCACGCCCTCGGGATCCCAGAGCGGCAGCTCCACCCGCTGTTGCAGCGTGAGCGCCTCGGCCTCCATGCTCGTATCACCAAGCGCCAGCGCGACATTCGAGCGCGTCTCCACGGCGCGGCTGCTATGCTCCGACGCGCGCAGCTTGACCAGACGCGCGATGGCCTGCAAATTGATCGCACCCAGGTCGATATGCGCCAGCGGGAGGCTATAGGAGAGGTCTATGACCAGCGGCAGCACATTTTCCGTGTGCAGATGCGGACACGACTCATCAGGCTCGTGGAAGAACTCACAGACGCCTTCAGCGCCATCGATGGAGAGCGCAGTGTCCAGCGGCCCCCAGGCGAATGAGAGCGTGCAGACGGCGCGATGCTCCGCCTCCTCGCACGGGCCAGGATGCAGCGTGCAGGCAAACTCGCGCTCGAGCGTCTGCGTATTCAACCAGAACTCTGGATGCACCGAGAGGCCCGTTGCCTCCGCCGCGCTCAGGAATAATTCGGTGAGGTCTTCGTAGGTAACCATAGTCGGGGCCATCCCTCCCGCCAACGCTATGTCTGTGACCGCTATCCAGCCCAAACGACGACAGTGCGGCTTCGCGGAACGCAGTGTGTCCATCATACAACACTCGCCGCCACTCGCACTATCGATGTGCGCGCCGATGGCGCGCGGCTCGGCGCGGCGACGACAGGCAGCGAAAAGCCCGCCGCCACTGGAAGGTGGAAGCGGGCTGAATGCATGCGGCGCACATGATAGAGAGGTTTCTGCCGTCGACTATTCCTGATTGGGCTGTCGCAGCCACTCCGGCAGGTCGTGGTCTTCTATCTGTTCGCCTGGTTCGAGCGACCACGGATTCACATCGGCTGGCGGCGGCGCGTAGCCCGGACCGGCGGGAGCGCCGTAGCCACTGAGGGGGCCAGGCATCGGCGAGCGCGGGCCGCTCGGCGGCGCTGCCTGCCCCTGCATGGCGGCCTCATCGGGCATCAGCGTGCGCATCCACTCAGGCACGGCGTTCACACCATTGCCTGCGGCTGATTGTGGATTGGGATAGGGTGCGGAAGGACGATCTGAATAGCCTGGGGGCATATTAGGAGCGGCTCCGCCGGGCATCGGCATGCTGTTAGCGCTGGCGCCAGGATATCCGCCTCCGGGTGACGGCGGCAATTGCGCCGCGGGCGCTGGCCCGACCCCAGGAGCGCGCGGCGTGAGCGCGCCACGCAGCACATCGACGAGCCGGTCCAGCGGCGTATTGCTGGGGGCGGGCCAGATGGGCTGGCGTCCGCTATTCAGCATATAGATCGCCTCGGTAACGCGATTCGCTTCCTCCTGCGTGCGCCGCAGGACAAAATCAGCCTGCGCAAGCCGACCCAGGCGAGCGACCAGGTTATTCAGGCTGCTGCCAATCTGCCAGAGCAGACTATTGCGAATCGCGGGAGCGCGCACATTGAAGTCGCCATTGGCAAGGTGAACGTGTACCGCAAGCAACTGGCGCACGCCCTCTTCTAGCTCATGGGTGCGGTCGAGCTCGCGGCGTTCCAGTTCGGCCAGCTCTTCGGCGCGGTCGGCGCGCCGGATAGATTGCACTGTGTTGCGCGCCCAGAGGAAACCGATCAAGCCGACGACCAGCTGGAAGGCGATGGGGCGCGCGAAGAGTTGGAGCAGCCCATCGGATGATGCGAAGAGCGGGTCTAGCGCATGGACATGCTGCTGAAGCAGGAGATCGCCAACGGTAAAGCCGATGATAGCGACCATCACGAACAAGACACCGGCGGGCGCCAGCAATGATGCCGCAATCACCTCGGAGATAACCAGCAAATCAAACAAGGGTAGGTAGAGATAATCGAGCCCTGGCTCGACGCCCGGTGTGGGGAAACTCGCCCCAAGGATGGCAATGACAATCACCAGGGCGGGCAGCGCGACCATAATCAGACCGGCGATGTTGACGAAGCCACTGCGGTTCAGGATCATGGCGACGACGACGGCGCCGAGGCCAATCAGCGCGCTGATGAGTGAGGCGGGATCACCCAGACCGATGAAGATGGCCAGGATCATCAGGAAGAACAGACCGAAGAGCACCGCGCCGCCCAGGCGCCCGCGACGGGCGCGGTCGCGCGTCGCGAAGTCCGCGCTGGCGGGGGGCTCTGGAGGCACCGATAGCCGGAACCACCAACCGAACGGCCCGCCATAATAGTTCGATGTGCCTTGCGTCAGCGCCGTGCTTGCCGCGCGGTAAGGGGTCCGCTCCGGCTCGAAGGAAGCATTTGGCCGCATGTTCATTCACCTCACCCTACACCCTGTAGACGCACATGTGCCTGCGTGATATCCACCGCCCACCAGTCCTTGGGAACAAACGACGGATATCGCCACATCCACTCCTGCCACACAACCTGTATTGCCGTGCCGCATGAAATCCTGTCAGGAATAATACCATTGCTGTTCACTTTCCCAACAATGTCAGGAAATGTCAACGAAGTTATGATACGCGGATTCAAGGAATCGGTCAATCAACCCGGCTGTTTCCACGGCGGCCACACCTCGCCTGAATACCTGATACCCTCAGGATACCCTCAGGATACCCTCAGGATACCCTCAGGATACCCTCAGGATACCCTCAGGATACCCTCAGGGCTGGCCCGACTGACCCACCGGAGGAATCGGTGGGCCATACGGCGGAGAGGCGTACCAGCGCGGTGGAATTTGCGCCTCGTGCAGGAACATCGGCTGGGACAGATTCGCGTTTCGCGCCAGCTTCGCCACCTCGATGATCGCGCTCCGGGTAGTCTCTGCCGGGCTAGCCAGCGCGCCATTGAGTTGCAGGCGAAATGGCGCAATCGCGCGCAGGTCGGCGGTCGCCATGACGAATGGCCAGAAGTAGCCCTCCGCGTTGGTGGGCGGAATCCAGAAATCGTCCTCAGGCGCCGCCTCAGAGACGACGACCTGCGCCCAGGGCGCGTAGAGCATCGGGATATTGACCAACTCCATCAGATTGCGCGCCTCTGGCCCGCTGCTGCCCAGCGTCACGTCGATGCCGAGTCTGGGGTTGGTCAGCACCTCCGTCAGCGCATAGCATATCTCGAAGACCGCGATTCCCGTCAGCGGCGTTTTGATGGCCTGGTTCCGCATCAAATGGGCGATCTCACGCATGCGTTCGACCGGTATCGTCTGAATCGCGGGCAGCGACTCGAAGACACCACGGCCAAAGAGCTCAGTCTCGGCGGGAAATACCGCGCGCTCCTGGTCGGCAAGCACCAGTGGCCGACGACGCTTCACCAGCAGCCCCGTTGGCTCGCTATAGAGCGGCCCTCGGGGCGGCACAACCGAGCAGCAGGCAAGGATCTGCCCCGCGGCCGTGCCACAGAGCACATGGATGGCATTCTCGGCCAGATCGGCCAGCGTGGGGTCAGTGCGGTAGCCGCGCTGCGCAATCTTCGTGGTGTCATAGAGGCCCGCGAGCGCGTACTGATCGATGCGGAACTCGCCAAATTCGTTAAAGGCGCTCGCCGACAGCATATCGTGGCGGATCGCATAGGACCACAAGCCCGACGGACGGTTGCGCACGTAGAGGACATCCTTCCCTTTCGCGGCGATTGCGGTGAGTGCGGGATAGCGTGCGCTCAACTGGCGGCTGCGCAGATAGACGCGAAAGTCGTCATCGGCCTTCTTCGGCGCGGGCATTCTCAGGATGCCGGGGCTGGCGCTGGCTTTGCGCGTCTCCGGCGTCACGCTTACGGCGGCTGGCGCTGGCTGGGTCGTGGCGGTATCAATTGAGCCATCATCCCCTGCCGCTGCCGCTGCCCCTTCCTCCGGTTCTTCACTCGATGGAGCATCGGGCGTTGTGGCGGATGGTTCGAGCAGGCTGCGCAGATCGATGTGCGAGGCCGCTGGCGCGACCCGGACCGGCTCGTTGGCGGCGAGCGCCGCCGCCGCCCGCACCACCATCGCCGCGGTGAGCGAGGCGGCTGCGCCAAGTTGCGGCTCGCAGGGCCACTGCGCGCCGTTGGTCTGGAAGTCCGCCAGGGTCGCGGCGAGGTAGTCTGGCACGCCGAAGGGCGACCCTCCGAAGGCGCTCGCGACGAGCCGCCCCGACACATCGGCGGCGCTGTGACTGGCCGCCGGGTCCACGCCCAGCATCTCCGCCAGCGGCATCGAATCCCCTGTGAAGACGAAGACGGCGCCGCCCCAGCCGAGATTCAGCGGGATAATCATGGGAATGCCACGGGCGCGGGCATCGCGCGCCAGCGCGAAGAGCGCCGGGTTGTCATAATCTATCGAATTGATGACGATATTCGCGCGATCAAGTGAGGCCGTATACGAATCGTTCTCGATAAATTCAGGCAGGACCGTCACCTTGGCGTCTGGTCGTATCTCGCGCAGCAGCTCCGCCGTCGCGGTGGCCTTGTTCTCGCCAATCTGGCGGCGAAAGAACGCCTGCCGATTCAGGTTCGAGAGCTCGACATTATCGCCATCCGCGAGGATGAACGAGCCGAAGCCGGTGCGACATGCGAGCGCGACGATAGTACTACTAAGCCCGGCGCCAGCGGCAAACAGACAGGTATGATCGAGTATGTGCTGGATCTCGGGTGTGATGAAGGCCCAATTGCGTGAAAACAAATCATCGGAATCACTGGTCATGTCGCACTCTCCTACACAAGACGATACTGGCTATCCTTTACCTGCATCCAGTTCCCATGACCAGCGGGTTTTCATGGGCGCGTCCGAGATGTGTGGCTGATGTGGATATCAATCAGCACTCGCATTCTATGAGCGCGGCGGTGAGGTGTCAATGAAAGCAAGAACACAAAAATCGTCTGGCTGCGAAAGATTAAGGCTTGACGAAAGTACTATAGGAGGCGTAGGCTGATCGCAGCCCATATGCCATTATGGGGGATGCTCTCAGCAGGGACACGCATCAAGAGTCGCTTATTTTCTAGGGACGGCCTTATGCGGGCGCCTGCGACAAGGAGGAAAGATGACTGCCGAGGTGGTGCGAACGACTCGACCAAGCGCGAAGCAACAAGTTGGGGAACTGTATGCGAAGTATGGCCAGCGAAAACCGATGGGAGTGAGCGCGCCCAGTCCGTGGCTGCCTCACTATTTCCTGCACAGGACGTTTCTCGGCGATCAGGATCTGCTCATCATCTACAATACCAAACGTTGCAAGTACCGTTGTCACTTCTGCCAACTTCCGGCGAAAAGCTCACCAACGCTCATCCCAGGAAGTGAAATTGTCTCACAGTTTTCGTATGTCGTGAAAGAATTGAAACACTCGCTGAGTGTGCTGGATCGCGTCACATTCAGCAACGAAGGGTCCGTGCTCGACGCGGCGACGTTTCCCACCGAGGCCATGCTCGAAATCGCCGAAGGTATCAACGAGCTACGCCGCGTCCGCACGCTCGTGCTGGAGACACGGCTCGAGTTTGTCGATACCGACGTGCTGGCCCAGATTCGCGAAGCGGCTCCCCGCGTCTCGCTCAATATCCTGACCGGCTTCGAGACGCACGATCCCTACATCCGCGACAAAGTGTTATTCAAGCGTGAACCGCTCGATGTCTTCGAGCGCGGGCTGGACCGAGTGGCTGAGGCGGGCGCGCAGCTGACGGCCTACGTGCTCTTCAAGCCGCGCTGGGATATGACCGACGAGGAGGCCGTCGCCGAGGCGGAAGCCAGTATCGATTACCTGGCGGAGCAGACGAAGGCGCGCGGGCTTGATCTCTCGGTGCGGCTCAATCCCATGTACGCCGCGGATGGATCACGCTGGGCGAAGAAGGCGCATACCTCGGCAGACTACCAGCCGCCGCGACTGACCGACGTGATGCGTGTGGCCGAGAAGAAACGCGGGGAGGGCGTCAACATCTACATCGGCATGTCCACCGAAGGGCTCGACGATGGCTCGAACTACATGGGGCGCGAAGACTACTCCATGAAGCTCGTCAGGCCGGTTCTACTCTTCAACGGCGGCAAGATCAACTCGTTCGACGGCTACATTTAGGCGCATGGCAAGCACTGACGACGATAATATCGACAAGACAACGACGATGATGCAGCCGACGACGCTAGACGGGCTGCTCGCGGAGGGCGGTGTCCGTTGCTTCGCGGGCGGCCTGGAGGTTGAGGTGCGACGCGCATGGATCGTCGCAGGCGAGGATCGCCTCGCCTATACGGCCATCGTGCGTCTGGTCGAATGCTGCCGTGAATGGCACTGGCAGTCCGATATTCTCCCGCATGCGGGCGGCGCGGCGCTCGACTCGATCACCAAGTCCTTCACGGCGGAGTTTACGCATCCGATAGCCCTCGGGAGCCTGCTTCGCATCACGCACCAGGTGATCGACGCCCGCCCCCGCAGCTATCGCCTTCGCTTTGAGTTGACCACGCTACAGCCTGAACAGCTATGCGCCAGACTGGAGATGGTCAGCGTCTTCTATGATCCCGCGCGCGAAGCCGTCGCCGAACCGCCCGCCGCCGTGGTGGACTATCTTCGCTCCAGCATCGTTCCTCCTCAGCCCGCCGACGACACGCCCTAACGAGCGCTACGGAGCGGCGACGGCAAAGATCCTCCCCTGCGCATCGCTGCTGATGCCATTCTCTGGAACTCCAAAGATGCCGTTCGCTGGGACCGACCAGAGCATTCCATCCCCGTCCGCCGTCGGCGCATAGAGCAGCGAGAACTCGGGCGTCGGGCCAAGCGACTGCCAGCGGTTCGCCCCGGACGGCAAACGATAGACGTTGTAGGTCGTCGCGCCGCTGCTGGTCGCCGCCATGGTGATCGCCATCAGCGCGCCATCGCTGGTGAAGATGGGATAGCGCGGCGTTGCGGTGGTGTCGCCGGTGTCAAGCCCTGTCACATCGTGCCAGCCCTGGCCGCTATCGTCGCCGCAATACAACAGATTGCTCGGCGCCGTGGTCGGGCTTGCTGTGAAGTCGGAGACACAGATATCCCAGGCATGATTCAGCTGGGGTGGCCGGACGATGACAGAAGTAAAGCCATACGCTGGCGCTTTCAGGTCGCTCCAGTGCGCCCCGCCATCGCTGGAACGCCAGACCACCGTGGATGAAGTAGTCGTCACGGTCGAGGGCGGGACGTTCGTCGCGAGTAATACGCCGTTATACGGGTTCAGCCAGAACTGGCCAACGCCCGATTGCCCGCTGCGGAGGCCGCCATCTACCGCATGCCACGTTGCCATACCGTCCGCGCTCGCCTGCAATTCCGCCGTTGCGGTATCGCTGAGTGGATTTGTGACACGCAGGGCATAGATTGCGCTGCCATGCGTCGCGAACTGGTAGATCACCGAGCCGTCGAGGCTGGGTATGTGTTGCCAGTTTGCCCCGCCGTCGGTGCTGCGATAATACAAATCTGGCAAGGTAGTCCCGCCTGCTGGTGGAGTATGGGAAAAGCCCAGCAGCACATCGCGCGGATTCACCTCGTCCACTACCAGCGAACACCAGCCCGCGACCGCTGGAAGGGCAAGCGTTGACCACGACCCGCCGCCATCATGCGTCATCCAGCCACGAAGTGGAGCCGCGGGCGGGTCCGCGTTTGGCTGCGCGCAGGCGTAGGCGG
>JAICKD010000450.1 GCA_025928125.1 Ktedonobacterales bacterium | reverse complement strand
TCATCATCGCCGAAGATGTCGATGGCGAGGCGCTGCCGACGCTGGTCGTCAACAAGCTGCGCGGCATCCTCAACGTGCTCGCGGTCAAGGCGCCAGGTTTCGGCGACCGCCGCAAGGCCATGCTGCAGGATATCGCCATCCTGACCGGTGGCCAGGTCATCAGTGAAGAGATGGGCCGCCGCCTCGAGAACACCACACTGGAGGATCTCGGTCAGGCGCGCCGCGTCATCTCGCGCAAGGACGATACGACCATCGTCGAGGGCCACGGCTCGCAGGAAGACATCCAGAACCGCATCAAGCAGATCAAGGCGGAGATCGAGAACACCACCAGCGACTACGACCGCGAGAAGCTCCAGGAGCGTCTGGCGAAGCTAGCCGGTGGCGTCGGTCTGATCAAGGTTGGCGCTGGCACAGAGGTCGAGCTGAAGTTCCGCAAGACCCGCGTCGAGGACGCCCTCTCGGCCACCCGCGCCGCTGTCGAGGAAGGCTACGTGCCAGGCGGCGGTGTCGCGCTGCTGAACGCCATTGACGCGCTTGATAAGGTCAAGGTGGATGGCGACTCGGCCACCGGCATCCAGATTCTGCGTCGCGCGCTCGAGGAGCCGTTGCGCACTATCGCCACGAACGCTGGTCAGGATGGCGCGGTGGTCGTCGAGTCAGTTCGCCGTGCGCAGAAAGAGCAGAAGAACAAGCATATCGGCTACAACGTCCTCGACATGAAGACCGAGGATATGGTTGAGGCCGGTGTGATCGACGCTGCCAAGGTGACGCGCTCCGCCCTGGAGAACGCCGCCAGCATCGCGGCGATGATCCTGACCACCGAGGCGCTCATCACCGACATTCCTGAGAAGGACAAGCCCGCCGCCCCGGCCATGCCGGAATACTAGGCCACTAGCTTGCCTTCGGCTCTCCAGCGATGGGGAGCCAGCGGGGAGATATGTTCAACGTCGAGCATATCTCCCCTTTTTGTGTTGCTTCAGGTTCATAAGCGCGTATACTTAAACCTTATTAACAGTTAGCAGCTTGAAACGACAACAATGGAGGAGGTCATTGGCTACAACCGACAATAACGTTGTGGATGACAAGAGCATGACAGAAACCTCTAATCGGTTCTAGTGAAATCGCTCCGGTACTTAAATCAGGAGTAAGCGTATGGACCACATCGAAGCCTTCCAGCAAGCTCTGGCTGAGACGATTGCCTGGTGCGCGCCACGCGCCACGCCGCTCGAACCGAAGTCCAGCCTGCGTTCGTTGCCGTTGCGCAGTCAGCCCTCGATTCAGCCCTCGATAGAGAACTGGTCCACAGACAATTGGAAGCAGGCCGTTTCCGACATCGCCACGACGCGCGCTATGTTCTTACGCGACGCGGGAATCCACCCTCAGGAGCCTGCCACCGACCTGGCGGGTGGTCGCCTCCTACTCTTTGCCCCCGATGAAACGTTGAGCGATGGCGCGGCTGATGTAAATTCTGGCGGCTTCTTTGATAGTGACAACGTCCCACCATGGGACACCTGGGTAGCCTACATTGAGGACATTGCTACCGATCCGCAGCACGGCAACCCGTGGTTTCTCGAAGCCTTTCGCCGCGACCAGGAGATTACTAATGAACCCATGCAATTAGCTTATGTCGTCTGCTGGGTTCCACCGTGCCTGCTGGAAGCAGCCGACGCGGGGATTTGGGCAAATCCAGAGGAGTGCATCGAGTGGCTGGCCGACCGAGATACAGACTTCACCCGCGCGCTTCAGGGGACGGGCCTGCTGGCTTAGGTCGGAGAAACTCACCCGCCCGTTGAATGGCTCGAACCCCACGTGTCCATGACCTGACGCATGATGGCGAACTCACCGATGTGATAGGCGTTGTGGTCGGCCACCACCGTAATCTCCCGCGCAATCGTCTGGCCGGTCCCCTGGGGAATCGGCGCCCAGAGGTCGGTCTGTGGGTCCATGGCGATTGCTCGCAGCGCTTGCCGGTCCGCCAGAAAGTCGTGGATCGTCCGCTGCCAGTCGTCGGGTGTCGCCTGCTGGTCGCTCGACGGCCAGTAGTCCCGCGGCCAGGCGCGCTCCTCGTAGTTGGGATTGCGGATGAAGTCCAGGATGTCCCATTGTGTCAGGCGGAGATGTTCGAGTAGATGCCATGAGGTATAGCCGCCGTTCGGGAATGTCGTGTTGATCCGCTCCATCGGATAGGCGGCCACGGCCTCCTCGAACGACATGTGCGCATTGCCCCGCTCAAGCAAAAACACCAACTCATCGCGTAGCGGCTGATCCGATGGCATGGGCGCCTCCCCTTGTGGTCTCCGTTGACTCCGTTGAAAGGATGTTGTACACACAGTCAGACACAGATATCCTAGAGTCTCAAGATATCCTGAAGCTACCTTCCTCGCAAGACGTTGTCCGCGACCAGGAGGAAGGTAATGGCGCTGTGAGGTTTCACCTGATACGATAGCTGTGTGGCTGGCCTAGGATCCAGCGCTAATCGTCGCTAGAGTCGCTTCCCTGACCGCTCTTGTGATGGTGGCCGTGGTGTTTATTCCCCTTGTCGTGGCCGTCGCCATGCTTGCCGCTGGGTTTGTTATCCTGATGCATAGCTGCCGTAACCAGCGAGAGGATTTCTCCATCGCCAGCGCGCAGGGTGTACTGGCTCCCAAGCAATGTGGTCAGGTAGATGAAGTCACCGCGTATCCGGGGAGGCGCGGCTAGCACACCGTCAGTCCAGACGGTCCAAAGCCGTCTGCCATCTGACCGCTGCGCGTACACCTGCGACCCACGATAGCGAATAGCGGTCGTTAGAGGTTGCTGGCCCGTTGGGGCGCCCTTGGTGGGAGTGGTCTTGGTCGGGTGGCCACTGACCACCGCATTCGCTGCTCGTTCCGGCCCGCTGGCATTGATCACCGCGCTATGGAAGGCCGGACGTTCCAACAAAGATGGGGCGCTTTCATGCTGGATTGCCTGCGCCGCGACGATGCCACTACCCAGAACGAGAGCGGTGGCGAGAGTCGCCAGGCCAGCACGGAGCGATGGTCTGGCCGCGGCACGCTGGCGCACTTGCCACGGCCTGACGGGATAGGTGTCTGTCAGCTCATGGTCTAGCATACTCGCGTGCTCGCTATTCGCCGCTGTCCAGCTCCCCTCAACTCCGGCGGCGAATGCCAGCGCCAGTGCGCCCGCGCTCGCGAAACGCCGCTGTGGGTCCTTCTCCAGCGCGCTCAGAATAGCCGCCGCTGCTGGAGCGGGCAGGTCCGGGCGATAGAGACACGGAGAGAGCGGCGTCTCACGCAGGTGCGCCATACCAACCGCGACCGGTGTCGTACCCTCAAACGGGAGGCGTCCCGCCGCAAGCAGGTAGAGTACCACGCCGAGCGCGTAGATATCGGCGGCGGGGCCGACATGTTGCCCTTTGAACTGCTCAGGCGCCATGTACGACGGCGTCCCGATAACCTCCCCACGAGCCGTCAGTGTTAGCGCCGCGTCGGCAAGAACTCTGGATGGCCGATAGAGGTGAGCAATACCGAAGTCCGCCAGAAGGAGACGCCCCTGCCCATCCAGCAGCACATTCGATGGCTTGACGTCGCAATGCACAATCCCGTGCTCGTGGGCATAATCCAGCGCGCTGGCGAGTTGAACGGCGTATGCGGCGGTGACGGCAAACGGGAATTGTCCGGACTCGGCGGCGATACGCCTTCTCAGTGTCCCGCCAGTCGCAAGGGGCATCACCATGTAGGGCAGCCCCTGCGATTCGCCGTAGTCGAGCACGGACAAAATGTGCTCGTGCCGCAATGAGGCGGCGGTCTCCGCCTCGCGATAGAATCTGGCGTGGAAGGCGTCATAATTGCT
>JAICKD010000359.1 GCA_025928125.1 Ktedonobacterales bacterium | reverse complement strand
CATATCCCTACTCCGCCAGCCGCTCTATCGTTTCGAGCAGCAGTTGCGGCAGTGTCTCGAATGAGTACGACATCAGCAGCCGCTCGCCCCGCTGGTGTGCGCCCGCGCCGTACGGGCCGAAGTTGACCACCGGCAGCCCCAGCGCCGCGATTTCCGCGAGCGGCAGCGTGTAGTCACCCTCGCGCGGCGGCGTGTCATCCGCGCGCCAGGTCGGCATGTTCGCGGTCAGCGCCGTCAGGTCCGCCGTACTATCCAGTTGCAGGTAGCTCATGTCGGAGATGAAGGGATAGAACTCCTCGACGCTGAGTTGCAGCTCGGGATGCGATGACGCAACCTGCGCGACTGCCGTGTGCAGTTCGCAGGGCGCGGCGGCGATATGCGGATAGTAGGGCGGCGAGTAGTAGAGCACGATGGCTGGCCCCTCGTGTCCGCTCAGCGTCCAGAGTGTGTGCGCCAGGCGCATGCTGCGTTCGCGGCTGTCGATTCCATCAGGGAGCCGCTTCCAGGTGTCATCCAGCGCTGTGGCGACGGCTCCTTCACCCAGCCGCGCGACACACCCCGCCCGTAGCTCCCCCCACGTCAGCACGTCCCCGGTACGCGGCGTGGCTCGTGGCTGCCAACTCGCGTCATCCTGCGCGGCGACCCAGGCGCGCTCGGAGGTGTCGATGCGAGCGAGCGTCCGGTTGAGCGCTGCTGCTGCCCGCTGGCGCAGTGTTTCGATAAGCTGGTCAGGTGTGGTTGAGAAGGTCAGCACATTGAGGTAGAAATAGGCGGCGAAGGGCAGTTGTACGTCGTAATGCGCCTTGAGGTCGGCGGCGTGGAGTGTGACCGGTGGCGGCGTGCTCTGGCCTCGCACGTGATCGCACAGGTCGGGATTCATGCTGAGATCGCCGATCAACTCCGCCGCCAGCAGATTGGCGTCCGCCCCGCTAAATGGCTCGCCGACATGTGACTCGCGGCCAACCATCAGGAAGCTCGGTAGCAGCTTGCCGACGGTGCCTGTATAGATATAGCGGTGTGTGTCGCCTTTGTAGCGGGCGGCGGTGTAGTCGGTGTTGATCGCGCCGAGATAGTCGAGTCCGTGCGCCTCGCGGAGCCGCAGCAGAAAGCGCACGGCTTGGAGCACACCCGCCGACTCGTTCTCCTCGTCAGGGGTCGCCAGAAAGACGACCGAGAGCGGCAACGGCTGCTGGCGATTGCGCGCGGCGAGGTGGCGTATGATGGCGATATTAGCGGCGACGCCCGACTTCATATCGATCGTGCCGCGTCCCAGCATCCAGTCGTCGGGATAGGTGGCGATGTCTTCCGCCAGGCCGGGGGTGAAGGCAGCCAACTCCTCGCGTCGCGCCCACAGTTCGTCTGGCTCGCGCGCCCACATTTCAAGGGGTCCGTAGTCGCCGGTCTCGACGGTATCGAAGTGGCCCAGCAGCACAATAGTCCGCGCGCTGGCGCCCTGGATGAAGGCGTAGGCGTTCACCCGCTGGTGAGGGTCACCCTCGACGGGATCGAGGCCGCTGGCGGTGTAGGCGTCAGCGCGGCCATCCTCGGTCAGCAGCGCCAGAATCTCCTGGGCGCACGCGATCTCACCAGCGCCGGGACTGACGCTATTCACACGCACCAGCCGCTCGGTGAAGCGCCGCACGTCGTCGTACCACTCGCTGGCCATCTCTCGCCTCCCTTGTTATCGCGTATCACGCCGTTGCGGACAGTCATGTTCGATTGTAGCAAGCGGCACACCCCGGCGCAACTGGACGCGAGCGCGCGCCGATTGGTACAATTCGCCCGGAATACATTGTGGTATGCCACCAGCTCAGCGGTCGCGGCGGCAGGATGGCTCACCGGGGCGCGATGGGCGATTTCGAGGTAGAAAGACAGCAGAAGAAGGGTGGAACGATCATGCGTAGCAAAGTAACCGTTGTCGGAGCCGGATTCGTTGGCTCGACACTTGGCCAGCGCGTCGCCGAGCGCGACTATGCCGATGTGGTGTTGATGGATGTCGTGCCGGATATGCCGCAGGGCAAGGCGCTCGACATTCTGGAGGCTGGCCCGGTGCTGGGCTACGACTCGCTCGTCATTGGCACGAACGGCTATGACGAGACGGCGAACTCGGATATCGTCGTCGTCACGTCGGGCATCGCGCGCAAGCCGGGTATGAGCCGCGACGACCTCATCCGCACCAACCAGGGCATCGTGACACAGGTCGTGCAGGAAGTTGCGAAGCACTCGCCCAACGCGATTCTGATCTGCGTGACGAATCCGCTCGATGCGATGGTGCAGCTGGCCTATAAAGTGAGTGGCTTCCCCAAGCAGCGCGTGCTGGGCATGGCGGGCGTGCTGGATACCGCGCGCTTCCGCACCTTCATCGCGCAGGAGTTGAACGTCTCGGTGCGCGACGTGCAGGCGTTCGTGCTGGGCGGCCACGGCGATACGATGGTGCCGCTGGCCCGGCTCTCGACGGTGGCGGGCGTGCCGCTGCCCGAGCTGATCCCCGCCGAGCGGCTCCAGCAGATTGTGGAGCGGACGGCGAATGGTGGCGCGGAGATCGTCAACCTGCTCAAGCAGGGCAGTGCCTACTATGCGCCATCGGCCTCGGTGCTCCAGATGATCGACTCGATTCTGCTGGATAAGAAGATGATTATGCCGTGCTCGGTCTATCTGGAGGGCGAGTACGGCATCAATGGTCTCTTCGTCGGCGTCCCTGCCAAGCTGGGCGCGAAAGGCGTCGAGGAGGTCATCCAACTCAAACTGACCGAGGACGAGCGCGCCGCGCTGCAGAAGTCGGCCGATGCCGTGCGCGAGTTGATCGGCGTCATGGGGATTTAGAAACAGCCATACGCCATTCGCGCTAACCGTTGCTGGCCAGCGTGTACATCGCATATTGCGGGAATCATGGGCGCTCGCGTGGTATGCTGGGCCTGGGGAACATGTGGAGAATTCCCATGTGTTTCGCCGGGTCCATCTCCATGTGAGCGCGCAGCCAAGTCTGCGGTGACGCCCACTGGCCCGGCCTCGCGTAAGGTGGTTTATGAGCACGGCCAACACGGCGACGGGCGCGAAATCTCCGTTTCTCTCGACATTTCCAGGACGCTACTACTACGATCCGGCGGTCTTTGCGCGAGAGCAGGAGCGTATCTTCGCGCGGATGTGGGTCTATGGCGGGGTCGCGAACAGTCTCGCGAAGCCCGGCGACTATCGCACGCTGGGCATCGCCAATGAGAGCGTCATCGTCGTCCGCACGAAACAGGGCGATTTGCGCGCATTCCTCAATGTCTGCCGCCATCGCGGTTCGCGGCTCTGTCCCAATACATCCGGCCATCTGAACGGCTCGATTCAGTGCCGCTATCACGCCTGGACGTATGGGCTGGATGGCAGGCTGATTGGCGCGCCGAATGTGTTCAACCGCCCGGAGTTCGAGCGCGACCTTTATGGTCTGCATCCGGTCGCGCTGGAGGTCTGGCACGGGCTGGTCTGGCTCAACCTCTCTGAGAATCCGCCATCGCTTGCCGAGCAGATGGATGACCCTATCGTGGCTGACTTCGGCAGCAATGCGCCGCTCGACCGCTATGGTATCGCCAACCTCAGGGTCGCGAAGACCATCACCTACGATGTGGCGGCGAACTGGAAGCTCATCATGGAGAACACGCTCGAATGCTACCACTGCGGTCCGATGCACCCTGAGCTTTGCGCGCTGTTGCCGGAGTATAAGACGGGCGCGATAGACGGCAACGATGGCACGACGTTTGCCGAAGGCGTCGAGGCGTTTACCATCACTGGCAAGGCCAGCCGCCCGCCGCTGCCGGGACTGCTCCCCGAAGATACGCGCCGCTATGCCGGTTTCTTCGGCCTGCCGAGCATCTTCATTAACCTGCTCGGCGACCATGTCGCAATTGACTGGCTGGAACCACTGGGGCCGACCCAGACGCGCGTCACAACCGAATGGCTCTTCGATCCGGCGGCAATGGAAAGCCCAGACTTTGACCCAATGGACGCGGTAGCCATCCTGGACCTCGTCAACCATCAGGACTGGGTCGTCTGCGAGCTGGCGCAGCAGGGCATGACCTCCCGCGCCTACGCGAACGGCGGTAACTACGCTCCGCTCGAACACCACATCCGCGACTTCGTGGACTACATCCTCGCGCGGCTGGGAGATGAGGGCGCGGAATAAGGCTGACCTCACCCCCAACCCCTCTCCTAGGAGGAGAGGGGAGTAAGCGCGCGTCGCCAACCGCCGTACCGGTCGCCTATGCCCTCCCCTTCGAGGGGAGGGTGGCCAAAGGCCGGGAGAGGTCGTTCCTACACTCGGCGGCGGCTCTTGCTCAGCGCCTTGCGCGAGAAGGTGAAGTCGAGGCCCTCACGTTCGGCGAACTGCTGGAAGAGCGCGTAGAAGCGGGCGCGGTCCTCGGCGGAGATGACGGCCACGGCGTCCGCCGCCTCGATGGAGTAGGGATAGCCCTGGCCGGTGATGATCTCGGCGCGCACCGCGTCCATCACTATATCCAGCAGCCCGGCGTCCAGTATCCAGCGCGGAAACTCGATGCGCGCCGGTGGGCGGTCCAGCGCCGCCTGAAAATAGACGAACGCCACGTCCTGTCCCGCCGTCTCAGCGCTCTGCGGCT
>JAICKD010000704.1 GCA_025928125.1 Ktedonobacterales bacterium | reverse complement strand
TGCCAAATTGCGTATTTCACGGAAGAAAGCAGCCGCTTACAATAGATATTAGGGAGGGAGGGACTATGAGTACGAAGATGCTCCGCTGTTTGAACTGCGGGCGCGTGTCACCTGCGGGAGCCAGCTATTGCCAGTTCTGCGGTGAGGCCGTCGATCCGGTGTTGATCGCCGAGCTGCAATGGCTCTATGGCGCGCTCAACGATCTCGATACCCGTATCGCTCGTGGCGAGGGCGCGCACACCGTCACCACACTCCGTGACGAGTACCGCGATCGCTATCTTGCCGCGCGTCGCGCGCCCGTCGCCGAGAAGGCCGCCGCGCCCGTCTGGCCCGCCGCCATATTGGCCGCCTCTGGGCTTCCATTCGCCACACCTGCCGAATCGGGAACTGCGACACCTGTCGTCCCTATTGCGCCCGCCGCGACACCCGCGTCTACACCGACCGCCCCGCCGCAACCCGCTGGGCCAATCTTTTCCTGGCAGGCGTTTCTCTCAGAGCAGGCGATTGCCATCATGATGTATATGGGTGGCTTTCTCGGCCTGGTCGCGATGCTCAGCTTCGAGATTGGCGGCTGGCAGTCGCTCGATCTCAGCGTCAAGCTGGGGGCTATCATCCTTGTCTATCTCGCGTTCGGAGCACTTGGGCTGGTTGTGCGCCGGATTCCACGGCTACGCGCCGTGGGTGGCGTCTATCTCGGTGTCTTTGCCCTGATGACGCCGCTGGTGGCGCTCGGCATCTATCGCTTCGGCTTGCAGGCGGCGGGATTCTCAGGCGCGGCGATGCTCAGCCTCTCCTCCGCCTATGCCGCTATCGTCTACCTCGCCCTGGCCTGGCGCACGCGCTTCATGACCTATGCCTATCTTGGCTGGTCGGCGATGATCCTGGCGGCGCTCGCTATCGTCTTCTGGGCGGATGCGCCGCGCGAATCGCTGGTTTTTGCGCTGGCGGTTGTCTCATTGGCGCTGCTCGTGCCGGGCCTCTTCCAGCGCTTCTCCTTTGCCGCGCTGCTCGAAACGCCCGCGCTCCAGCTGGCGGCGGTAACCTCTCTCGCCGCAACCGCCGGTACGCTCTATCTCTGGCTGGCGCTGGCCATCCGCGCGATTGCCGACACGCCCCTTGCCCCGTCACCCACATCGCTGCCGCAGGTCCCGGCGGCTGTCTATGCGCTCTCGTCTTGCACGCTGGTGCTGGTTGCCGCGGCCTGGAGTTACCTGGCGCGCGGGCTGACCGGCTCGCTCGATGAGTCGGCGCGCGCGGGACGACTGAATGTGACGGACTGGCTGATTGTGGTGGCTGCCACCCACGCCACGATTGCGTTGGCCGCCTGGCTGGGCGCTGATCGCCGCGCGATGTCGCTTGTGCTGGCGGGGCTGGCGCTGGCTGAGGTGGCCGTGCTGTTCGTCCTCTGGCGACGGGCGCGCGAGCGGACGGAACTGCGTTATCTGACGGAGGCGCTGGCGCTTCTGTTGGCCATCGGCGGCGCTCTGGGGGTCATCAGCGATCCGGCGCCGAACTGGCCATATCTGCTGGCGCTCACCGCTGGTGTGGTCGTCACCGCTGGCCTGGCGGTCTTCGAGTCCGCGCCGCTCTGGCTGCTGGCCGCTGGCGTCTTTCTGTCGCTTGACTACCACGCGCTCTTCGATGCGCTCTTCCGCCCGACGGTCAATGACGCATTCGCCTCGCCGGAGCGGTTGGCCACCTTCTGGGCCGTCGCGACCACCGGGCTGATCGCCGCGCTGGTGATTCCCTGGCTGGTGGCCGCGCCCTCGCCGCGCGCGCAACGCTTCGCCCTTCCCGTCTATCTGATTGCGCTGGGCAACGCGCTCTATGTGACGATCAATCTGTTCGGGCATGACGCGATCTATGCCACGCTCATCCTCGGTCTGTATGTCTTGCTGGCGCTGCTGTCGGGCTGGCGCGCGCATCAGCCGCTGGCCGGTGGCGTTGTCGCTGGCTTCTTTGGCGCGCTGCTGCCGTTCCCGCTCTCTGTCGCGGGCGGTGACAGCCGGTTCATCCTCGCCGCGGCGATCACGACGGTCGTGGTCGCGTTGGCCGGGCTGGCCGTTCGCGGTCTGCTGGGACGCGCATCGGCCCTGCCCTTGTATTTGATCGCGCTCTGGACGGCGCTGGTCATCGGCCTGCGCACGCTGGCAAGCCCGTCCGTGCCAGCGGAGTGGGGTCCGCTCGGCATCCCGTTCAGCGCCTGGCTGTTGCTGACCCTCGCGACGCTGGCGACGGTCGCCGTTCTCTGGGATAACCTGACCTGGGCGGTCTTCATCCCCGCGCTCTTTGGGATGACGGCGGCCCTGGCCACGCCGGGTCTGCGCGGCGTGGCGCTGACGGTGGCGCTGGTGGCCGCCGGGATGCTGTTGCGCCAGGCGCGCGGGCGCTGGCAGTGGAGCTTTGTGTGGTATCTCGCCGCGCTGCTTGCCGCGCTGTACCAACTCC
>JAICKD010000617.1 GCA_025928125.1 Ktedonobacterales bacterium | reverse complement strand
CGCTCGCGGCAGATGCGCCCGATCTCGGCAATGGGCTGGACCGTGCCCACCTCGTTGTTGGCATACATCATCGTCACCAGCGCGGTCTCGTCGGTGATGGCGGCGGCCACGTCGGCGGGATTCACCAGCCCCGCCTCATCCACCGGCAGATAGGTGACGCGGTAGCCCTCGCGTTCGAGCTGCTGGCAGGTATTCAACACGGCATGATGCTCGACGGCGGTGGTGATGATGTGGTTGCCACGGCGACGCTTGGCGTAGGCGACTCCCTTGATCGCCAGGTTATCGGCCTCCGAGCCGCCGCCGACAAAGACAATCTCCACCGGGCGGCACCCCAGCACGCGCGCGATGGTCTCGTGCGCGGTCTCCAGCGCATCCAGGCTCTCGCGCCCCAGGCGATAGATGCTGCTAGGGTTGCCGAAACGCTCGGTGAAATAGGGGAGCATCGCGGCGAGCACGTCGGGGTCAACCGGAGTGGTTGCCGCGTGGTCCATGTAGATAACGCCATCGCTGAGTGGCATACTATTTGCTCCGCATCCTGGGGTAAGGTGACATACGACATCCGGTCTTCCGTTCCATCATAGCACCGGGCAGGGACGGAGAACCAGCGCGCCGCGCCCTTGACGGGACGCCTGTCCAGTGGTATCCTGTATACGATACCCCCGTAGGGTAATAGGAATGAAGATGGGCCAATTTCGCCCAGGAGGATTTCTCTCATGTCAGACGCTTATCTCGAAGTGACCGACCAGACATTTGGCGAGAAGGTGCTTCAGTCAGATAAACCGGTGATCGTCGATTTCTGGGCGCCCTGGTGTACTCCGTGTCTGCGGATGGCCCCCACATTTGAGCGGCTGGCGGGCGAGTACGCCGGAAAGATCACCTTCGCCAAGATGAACACCGATATCAACATGTCCACACCGCAGCGCCTGGGCATCCAGGGCATCCCCACCATGATTATCTTCAGTGGTGGCAAGGAAGTTGACCGTGTGGTTGGGCTGGTGCAGGGCGAGGTGCTCAAGCGCCACCTGGATGGCGTCAGCGCGCACGCGTAATCTGGCGTGTTGACCTGGGGTGAATGACGATGGCGACGCTACCGCCGAAAACCGAGAATGACATGCAGTTGCGCCTGCGACGCATCGAGGGACAGATTCGCGGCATTATCAACATGCTCGGCGAGGGGAAGTCCTGCGAGCAGGTAGTGACACAGATTCTGGCTGCCCGCGCCGCCATGGACCGCGTGGCGACGGAAGTTCTGAAGTGCCAGGTGACCGAGGCGCTTGGCGAAGACACCTCGCCAGAGTCGCGGGAGGCCGTTCTGCGGGCCATCGACCTGCTGAACCGGGTGCAGTAGCAGACTGCCCATTTTTCCTGTCTCGGAATGCAAGAATGCCGTGTCGTGAGATACTATCTCGTGGCACGGCGTTTTTTGTCATATGAAGTTTGGGTGCGGCCCCCTCCCCTAACCCCTCCCCCTTTCAGGGAGAGGGGAACCAGAATCCAGAATGTCCGCTGGCTGTCTCTCCCACAAGGGGGATCAGAACCAGAACGCCCGCTGGCTGTCTCCCCAGCATCGGGGAGAGGTCTTTTCTGAGGAGCCTGAGCAAAAACCACGATTAAGAGAGAAACGAGCAATGAGCACAGGGCAGACACCACGCCGTCTGGGGCCGATTCAACTCCGCGCCAGCCTGCACGAGACGATCTGGGGCGGCGAGAATCTGCGCGCCCTCGCGGGCAAGGATGTGCCAGAGGGCGCGCATATCGGTGAATCGTGGGAGACGGCGCTCGACGCCATCGCGACCAATCCTCCCTACGCTGGCCAGACGCTCGGCGCGCTCACCGAACGCTACGGCGTCGATCTGATCGGCGCGCGCGCGGAGGCGGTCTTCGGCCTGCGATTCCCCCTGCTGACCAAGTTCCTCGACGCGCATGATGAGCTTTCGGTGCAGGTCCACCCCAACGACGAGTACGCCGCCGCACACGAGGGCGGCAAGCTGGGCAAGACCGAGACGTGGTACATCCTCCAGACGGAGCCGGGCGCGCGGGTCGTCTATGGGCTAAGCCGCGAGACGACGCGGGAGGAGATACGCCAGGCCATCGCGACGAACACGCTGGAAGATGTGCTGCGCAGCGTTGATGTGAAGCCGGGCGATGTCATCTTCGTTCCCGCAGGCACCGTCCACGCGATCTGCGCCGGGGTCACCCTCTACGAGCTTCAGGAATACTCCGACATCACCTACCGGCTGTATGACTATGGCCGCTTGCAGGCGGACGGCCGCCCGCGTGACCTGCATATCGAGCAGGGGCTGGCGGTGATGCGCTACGCCCCGCAGACACTCGAGCGCGTGACGCCACTGGCGCGTGACGGGCGGCGGGTGCTGGTCGGCTGCCACTACTTCGTGCTGGACGAGATCACGCTGAGCGGCGAGCGCGCAGGCACGATCCGCCCGACGAGCTGCCAGATCGTGACGGCGCTCTCAGGCCGCTGTGAGATTGCATCAGATGAGGGGAATGTGACGCTGGCGCAGGGCGAGACGGCGGTGCTCCCCGCGACGATGGGCGCGCACTCGTTCATCGGTGATGGCGAGGCGCGACTACTGCGCTCATGGGTTCCCGAGCCGAACGACGCTGATCTGGCGGCATGGCAGGCCGCTCAATCGTTCCCACTCGAGGACTGATCCGTTCGGGGACGGCCCCCTCCCCTAGCCCCTCCCCCTTGCAGGGAGAGGGGAATCAGAGCCAGAGGCGTGGTGTCAGTCGCCCGCATCCTCGCCAACGTCCTCATCGTCCTCCACGTCCTCCATGTCTTCGTCGTCGTCTTGGCTATCGAGCGGGGCGATGTCGAAT
>JAICKD010000713.1 GCA_025928125.1 Ktedonobacterales bacterium | reverse complement strand
GTAGCCAATCATAACAGCATCGCCTGGGCGATTGCGCAGAAGCTGGCGGAGGAGGGGGCTCGCCTCGCCTTCACCTATCAGGGGCGGATGGAGCAGAACGTGCGCAAGCTCACCGCCGCCAACATGCCAGATGCGCCGGTTCTGCCCTGCGATGTGCAGAGCGACGACGAACTGGACTCCGTCTTCGACGAGGTCGGCAAGTCCTTTGGCGGGCTAGATATCCTGATCCATAGCGTTGCGTTCGCGCCGACCGACGACCTCAGGGGGCGCGTCTCACACGTCTCGCGGGCTGGCTTCACCGCGTCGCTCGACATCAGCGCCTACTCGCTGCTGGCGATGGCCAAACGCGCCGAACCGCTCATGCAGCAACGTGGCGGCGGCAGCATCATCTCGATGACCTACCTTGGCAGCGAGCGTGTCGTTCCCGGGTACAACGTGATGGGCATCGCCAAAGCGGCGCTGGAAGCGTCGGTGCGCTATCTGGCCTGGGACCTCGGCCCGCAGAATATCACCGTCAACGGCATCTCGGCTGGCCCGCTGCGCACGCTCTCGGCGCGTGGCGTCGGCAACATCAACGCGATGTTCGATCTGGTGGATCAGGTAGCGCCACTCCGTCGCAATATCGAGCAGAGCGATATCGGCGATATGGCTGCGTTTCTGTGCAGTCCGGCGGCGCGCAATCTGACGGGCGAGGTGATACACCTTGACGCGGGCTTCCATATCATGGGCCTTGGCACGATGTAGTCCGGCGGCCATCGCATGAGCAACGGGCCAGGCAAGCCAACGCGGAAGCACAGCGCCAATGGCTGATACCCCCAAACCAAATATCGGAGACGCCGCCGATACTATTGATGCCATCGTGGAGTCGGCGCACCTGCGCCGACGTATCCGCGTACTTCAGGTCGTCTCTGGTGTGCTGGTGGTCGCGGCAGTCGTGTTGCTCGTGCATGGGCTGCTGACGCCCGCCACGCCCAGCGCCGCGACGCCCGGCCGTGCGACTTCGGCCGCCGGACCCACCGCGACGGCCGCCCCGGCTGATCCGCTGGTTGGGCATCTCGCGCCCGATGTGACTGTACACGATATGCGCGACCACCTGACGGCGTTGTCGAGTCTGCGCGGGAGCGTTGTATTGCTCAATTTCTGGTATGTCTCGTGTCCGCCCTGTCAGATCGAGATGCCCGCGCTCGAACGCGCCTACCTCGCCCACCAGTCACAGGGCTTCAAGGTCGTTGGCCTGGACGTGGTGGACGATGCCTCGACGATCTCGGCGTTCGCCTCGCGGCTGGGCATCACCTACCCCATCCTGCGCGATATTGGCCAGCGCGCCGTGCTGGCCTATGACGTGCGTGCGACGCCTTCCTCCTACCTGATCGACCGCGATGGCGTCATCCGCGCCGTCTACATTGGCCCCATCAACTCCTCGACTTTTCAGCACGACCTGGCAGCCCTGCTCGCATAGCTATAGCCGATGGGTACGTCCGGTCAGGTTTTGCCTGCTGGTCCGATAGTGCTGCTGAAGGGTGAGGCATGACGTCTGCCCGGTAGCTACCGCCTGATTGTTGTCCCGTGGGTTAGTGGTGAAAGTGAGATGGGTATGCCGCGGAGACGCCATGTATGACAAATGTGTCGCGGTGACCAGCGGGCCGCTCTCATCCGATGCGTTTACCATGCTGGTGGAGCGCTATCAGCAGCCGCTCTACGCCTTCCTGCGGGGATTCGTGGAGCATGGCGAGCAGGCGCGCGATCTCACCCAGGATACGTTCGCGGCGGCGTGGCGCGCGACCCAGGCGTGCGTAGCTCCCTTCGTCGCGGAAGCCGCCGAGGAGGAGCGCCGCCGCTGGCTCTACCGTATCGCCTATCGCCGCGCGGTCGATCTGATGCGCCGCAGGCGACTGGTGCGCTGGGAGACGCTCGACCCCATCGCCGAGACGGAGACAGGCGATCTGCCCCCATTCGAGGACCAGGTGATCGAAGGCGAAGCCCTGCGCGCAGCGCTGGCGGAGCTGCCATCACAGGATGTCGTCTGCCTGCTCTTGCGGATCGTGCATGGCTTTAGCGCCGCCGAGGCTGGCGAGATCATGGGCGCGTCGGCTGAGGTCATCACCAAACGGCTCTCGCGCGCCCGTCAACGACTGCGCGCGGCCTATCTCGAACAGAATCCATCTTCCCGCCAGGAGCGAAACTGATGTTGAATGGCAAGCATCGCCAGTTGGGTCCTGTTCCAGGGCCGCTCTGTGGCAGTTACGCGCACGTGCTGCCTGTGCTGGACGACCTGACGGACGCACGGCTCGTCGCCGATACGCGCGCGCACCTGGCGGACTGCGCCTGGTGCCGCGCCCAACGCACAACCTACAACCGCTTCGATGAGGCATTGCGCCTGCATTTCGCGCC
>JAICKD010000393.1 GCA_025928125.1 Ktedonobacterales bacterium | reverse complement strand
GATACCTTCGCGTTGGCGCGGCTGCTTGCGGCGCGCGATGCGTTCGGCGTCATCCAGTGTGGCGCGGGCGCGTCCGATGCGCTGCTGGCCCAGGCGCAGGCGGCCACGGGTCTGCTGGGACTGCCGACTCCGGCGCTGGTCGGCGTCGTCGCGCTGGGGGCGCAACCCTTCGCGACAGGACGGCATGCCATCGCCGTCCGCGCGGATGCCTCGCTGGCGCTGCCGCTGCTCGTCAGTGGGCTGGCCCAGCGCCATCCGCAGCCGCGAACGCGAGCCGCCAGCACGGAGAAAGCGCCCGCGCTGGCGTAATCACCCAAACACGCAAATGCCCCCTCTCCTGGCAGTGGAGCAGGGGGCATTTGCGTTACACGCGCCATCCGTCACTGGCAGCGGATGTAGCTGAGGATGAGCTGATCGGTGAGCTGCTCGACTGGCGCGCGGTCGTCGCTAAAGACGATTCCGTCGTGCTCCGGCGTGGCCACGCGCATCACCTGGAGCGCCTCATCCGCGACCGTCCCCAGCATCGTATCCGTCGGAATATTCAGCAGGTTCTCCCGGAAGGTCGAGAGCGTCGTCGGCTGCATCGTCGCGATCACCTCGGTATTCAGTGTACCCGGCACATCGAACATATAGACGCTGGGGAAGACCTGGCTGAGCGTGTTGATGAACGCCTGCGCCAGCCGATAATTCGTACAGGTGTGGCCCGTCGTGAACGTCACTACACCTGTTGGCGAGAGGCGTGCTTTGATCTCTTCGAGAAACTCGCGTGTGGTGAGGTGGAACGGCATGTATGGCTGCTGGAAGGCGTCAACCATCACCACATCATAGGTTTGCTGTGTCGTTCGCATGAAGGTGCGCCCATCACCGAGGTAGACGTTCAGGTTCGTCTCATCCATCCCGAAATATCTGCGCCCCACATCTACGATGGCTGGATCTATCTCCACGCCGTCAACCGCAATCGGCCCGTAGGCCGCCGTATACTGCCGCGCGAGGGTCCCGCCCGCCAGCCCCACGATGGCGATACGTTGCAGTTTATCGGGGGTGAAGCCCTGATTGAAATAGGGCGCCATCAGCAGATATTCCGCATACCACGACGACCCAAAGAGCACTCGATCCGGGTGGTACTTCGAGTGGATCGCGCCCGCGCCTTCGTTCAGGATGAGGTCGTGCGTGCCGTCCGCCTCCCGCACGACCTGGATGTAGTTGTAGAGCGATTCCTGCTCGTAGATGAGGCCGGGGCGCGACTTGAGCGGCCCCTGCGCGAACATTGGCACAAGCAGCAGCGCTCCCAGCGCCACGCTCACCGCCCGCCCGCGCAGTCGCAGCCCCCACATCGACGCCACCAGCAGCACGATGCACGCGGCATAGAGTGTATTGCGCACGCCCCACGCCGGAATCAGCACGAGCGCTGGCAGAAACGCGCCGATGATGCTACCGAGCGTCGAGAGGGCGTAGAGGCTCCCCGCGCTACGGCCCGCGCTCCCCACCTGCTCCACTGTCAGCCGGATGGCGAACGGCGAGACCATCCCCAGCAGGATCGTAGGAACCGCGAAGAGCAGGTTCACCGCGACCAGGGCGCTGATGAAGACGCTCGGATTCGCGTTGGTCATCCCACCCACCGACCAGTCGAGCACTGATCTGCTGATCAGCGGAATAAGCCCAGTCGCCAGCGCCGCCACCGCCGTAATGCCACAGACGACACTCGCCCGTGGATAGCGATCCGCAATGCGTCCGCCGATGAAATAGCCGAGCGAGAGGTAGAGCAGGGTGAACCCAATCTGCGTCGCCCATATGATCTGTGATGTGCCGAAGTAGGGCGCCATCAGTCGCGGCCCGCACATCTCAATCGCCAGCGAGACGACCCCGGCGATAAACACCAGCGCCAGAAGCGGCAATCGCGACGCAAGCCCGGCGCGACTCCGCGCCACACCATCACCCACGCCAGCCTTCAGCGCCGCCTCACTTCCCGCCCGCTCGTCAGCGCCTGTAGCTCCTGTAGCATCCGTCGTCATGAGTTCTATCCTCCCGGAGCCACGATGTCCCAGACCATCGCAGCCTGTATGTGTTCGCATCAATCAGCGTTGCTGCCGAGTGGATTGAATTGTATCTACTTCAGGGGAGGGATTGAATCGGCGAATACACGTACGTGTTACGAACGCCCCCAAACTCACCAATGGAGCAGGGGGCATCGACTCTGGATGGGGTGGGACGCTACGACAACCTCAATGTTTCGCCAGCCAGTCGAGGACGGTCCGCGTGAACCATTCGGGGCGGGCGTTGTGAACATCGTGTCCGGCGCCCTCCACCACAACCGTCTCGCCATGTTGGAGGCGTGACGCTATCTTGTCGAGCAGCGCCCTGGGAACGAACATATCATATTCGCCAGCGATGAGCAGCACCGGGCAGGCGATATCCCCTGCCTTCTCGGCGCTGAGGTCGCCGCCAGCCGTGATGATGGCGTCCATAGCCTTCACCAGATTCTGGGTCATCGCGCGCGCGTTGGCCTCACCATAGGTGGTGACGAGATAGTCGCGATAGCCCTGCATCGGCGGGATGGGATGATCGATAACGCTACTCATGGTCTCGCGCAGTTGGCCATCGGGGTCGCTGATCGTGCCACATGCGCCCCAGGCCAGCACGGAGCGCACGAGTTCGGGGGACTGCTCAGCCATCAGCAGGGCGACCTCGCCGCCGTCGCTGAAGCCGAGCAGGTGCGTTGGCCCGGTTCCCAGACTGCGCAGCAGGGCGGCAAAGGAGCGCGCGTCATCTGCCAGATAGCTGGCGGTATACTCACGCGGCTGCGGCTCTGAGCGCCCAGAGCCGGGCAGGTCGGCGGCAATCACGCGATTGCCAGGAACAAGCGCCCTCCGCAGCGCCGTGTGGCCTTCGATGCGGTCGCTGAATCCTGGCAGCAGCAGGACAGGCTCGCCCGCGCCCGATTCCTCAAAGTAGATGCGCGATGTTCCATCTTCGAACCAGGACATCTTGCTTTCCTCCCCGTGTCTCCATCACGCCTATCACGCTGTGGCGATACGGTTGAACCGTTCACGTTCCACAGTATGATACTTCGCGCTGAAACACCAGTTCAGAAAGTGTACCGCCTCCATACATCGCACAGGAGGTCGCTCGATAGCCTGGAGGCGCACGTGTCCACGTTGGTCTGGCTGGGACATCGCCACGCCAAAGACAGCAGCAACGCCCCTGCCGGTCAGCCTATCCGCTCCAGAATGATGACCGGGATCTGCCGTGAGGTCTTCTTCCGGTACTCGGCGAAGCCGGGCATCTGCGTCGCGTGCTGGGTGTAGAGCCGCTCGTACTCGTCGCCGGTGGCGAACGTGGCGCGCGCCTGGAAGTGGTCGTCGCCCACCTCGACGGTGACGATGGGGTTGGCGAGCACGTTGTGGTACCAGGCGGGGTTGGTCGGCGCGCCGCCCTTGGAGGCGAGGACGATGTAATGGTCGCCATCGCGCGAATAGGCGAGGGGGTTCGTGCGCGTCTCGCCGCTCTTCGCGCCCTTTGTAATTAGCAGCAGCAAGGGCAGCGGATGGTTGGTCTTGCCGCCGTTGGCGCGATACTGGTCGATGATTGCCTGATTGTAGTTGCCTGGGCCGCTCATAGTTCCTCCTGAATAGGGTTGGGCTAGAAAAGATAGTTACTTCATAAATACTACCATGAATCACGCAGATTCGACCTATACTTTTGGACAGGCGAGGCGATGCCAAACGGCGCGAATGTACTGGAATGGCAGGTAGCGGGTGGCCGGGTAGCACACACGGCGGGCAAAGGTTCCCGGGGCATTGCTATGCATGCGGAGGGATCGCTGTCCGTCGCGTGCGCTTTGACATTCTTCTGCGAGTGGCTGGACGTTTCTTCGGCGTTGGCGTGTGCGCCGCTTCTGCTGCGGCGCGCTGGGCCTGTTGGGCCTGTTTGAAGTCCCGATATTCCGGCAGCATCTCCGCCCGCGCGTGGCCTTTCAGCGCATCGGTGTCTATGCTGCTATCCATGAACACTTCTAGGATTGCCACCAGTAAGTCCCACATACGCCCCTCCCTCGTTTGGCAGCCATTCTACGCCACATGAGAGGCGTTGCGCAACGGCTGTGCGTTGTCGCTGCCCGTGTCTCGTAGCATGTATCCGACTGCTGGCTACGGCTTGCAGCGCATGAAGATGTATTTCACAACTGTGTGCGTCTCGCCTTGCGTATGTCCGAACGTGTTCGGGAGTACTTCCCCACTCACATCGTGAACCACTTGCACCAAT
>JAICKD010000232.1 GCA_025928125.1 Ktedonobacterales bacterium | reverse complement strand
GGCGGAGTTGTGGCAATTCGACCCGGCATCGCTGGCTGACAGACTGCCATTACCCCACGATGCGCTGTTGGCGCTGCTAGGCTCGCACGATCTGTGCAGCCGCGAGGATGTCTATCGCACCTATGACACGATGGTTGGCGCGAACACGGTGCTGGGGCCGGGGAGTGACGCCGCGGTCCTGCGCGTGCGCGATGCCTCCGACCGCGAGACGGGTAAGTACCTGGCGCTCGCGACCGACGGCAACGGGCGATTGACCTGGCTCGACCCATTCAATGGCGGGGCGCTGGCCGTCGCCGAGGCGGCGCGCAATATTGTCTGCACCGGGGCGACGCCGCTCGCCCTCACCAACTGCCTCAACTTCGGCAATCCCGAGAAGCCGACGGTCTATTATCAGATGTCACGGGCGATTGATGGGATGGCCGCCGCCGCGCGTATCCTCGAAACCCCGGTGATCTCCGGCAACGTCAGCCTCTATAACGAGAGCTTTGGCGCGGCGATCTATCCCACGCCGGTCGTCGGCATGATCGGCCTGCTGGAGGGACATGAGCCGACGCCGAGCGCGTTCCAGGCGGAAGGTGACATCATCGGCGTGCTGGGGCCATGGGCGGTGACACCCGATACCCTCGGCGGCGGCAGCTATCTAGCGGAGCTTCACGGTACGTGGGCGGGCCGTCCGCCGCAGCTCGATCTGGAGGTCGAGCGCGCGGTGCAGCAGGTGGTGTTGGCGGCAAGCGCCGCGGGCATGCTCCATAGCGCTCACGATTGCTCGGATGGTGGGCTGGGGGTGGCGCTGGCGGAGTGCTGCATCTGGTCTCGCCTGGGCCTGCGCGGCGAGCTACAACTGCCTGAGCAGCTGACGGGCGATCCGCTGGCGGCGACGGCGCTGTTGTTTGGTGAGGCGCCCTCGCGCATCGTGCTGTCTGCCGCGCTAGAGAGCTGGGGCGCGTTGACTGAGCTGGCGGAGTCGCATGGCATGCTGCTGACGCGCCTGGGTGTTGTTGGCGGCGACCGGCTGGCGTTCCCGCCGCTGCTCGACGTTACGATAGAGGCGATGTACTCCGCCTGGCGTAAGGGGTTCCGGCAGGTGGGCGAGACACCGGAAGCGGAGCAGGCGCATGTCCGCACCGATCGAATCGAATAGCCCTACACCCGACGATCTGCGCCGGGCGCTCGTCGAGAAGCTCCGGCGCGATGGCGTGCTGCGCGATGACGCGGTCGAGCGGGCGTTGTGCGCCGTCCCGCGTCACCTCTTTCTGCCTGACGTGCCGCTCGAAGCGGCCTACAGCGACAACGCGATCCTCACCCATGAGGAGGATGGCGTGCCAATCAGCTCAGCCTCGCAGCCAGCGATTGTCGCTATCATGCTCCAGCAGCTTAACATCGAGCCAGGCATGCGCGTGCTGGAGATTGGCGCGGGTACGGGCTATAATGCGGCGCTGCTGGCGGAACTGACTGGGCCGACCGGCCACGTCACCACGGTGGATATTGGCGAGGAGATCGCGGCTGAGGCGCGCGCGCATCTGGATGCCGCCGGGTATGGCCGCGTGCGCGTGGTTGCGGCGGATGGGGCGGTGGGCTGGCCGGACGACGCGCCTTACGACCGGATCGAGCTTACCGTGGGCGCGACGGATGTGACGCCCGCGTGGTATGAGCAGCTTGCCGAGGGCGGGCTGCTGACGCTGCCGCTCTGGCTGGGGATGTCGGATGCCAGTGTCGCGTTCCGTAAGCGCGGCGGGGCGTTGCACAGCGAGTCGCTGGCGCCCTGTGGCTTTATGCGGCTGCGCGGCGCTGAGAAGAGCGCGATGCAATGGATTTCGCTGGGCAATGGATTGAGTCTGGGCAGCGATGACGCCGAGCGGCTCGCCGGGCCAATCAAGGCGCTGCTGGCTGCCCATCCCCGCCGCAAGCTACATTTCATGACCGACCCCAGCCTGGTACCCTGGCTGGGGCTGCGCGGCCTGCGGCTGGTGGTGCTCGGCCCCGATGCGCATCGCCGCTCGTTTGTGCGCCCTCGGATTCGCTACGGCGTCTACGCGGAGGGCGCGGATGGCCCGTCGCTGAGCATCTTCGCCGCACGCCTGCCGATGCTGGTCTCGTTCGGTGGGCGCGCTGCGGAGCGCCAGATTGTGGCGGCGGCGGAAGAGTGGCAGGCGACCCGGCGTATCCCGCTGGAGCAGTGGCGCATCACCGCGTGGCCGCACAGCACGGGCGAGGAGCCGCCGCCGCTTCAGGCGGGGACCTATCGGCAGGTGCGCCGCCACTTCACCTATGACATCGCCTGTGACGTAGCCGCCGAGGCATGACTGCCCCCTCCCCTAACCCCTCCCCCTTGCAGGGAGAGGGAAACAGGAGCCAGAGGCATCCGCGCCATCCGTCGCATTGGTCACCCAAGCCCTCTCCCAGCGTAAGCTGGGGGAGGGTGGCCGAAGGCCGGGAGGGGGTCTCCCCTCGCCTGACGGCTCGCGCACACGCCCCCCATAGGGAGAGGGGAAACAGAAACACGTGGGCTAGCGCCGTGCCACGACGCGCAGCGTGACCTTCGCCTCGGCCTCCTGAGGCCCATTATTCGAGAGCCGGATCAGCCCAACGCGGACCTCGGCGCCGTCGCTCAGCCGCTCCAGATAATGGCGCACGTCCGTCGCGGTGCCGACGCTATGGTTGTCCAGTTTGTAGATGATGTCGCCGGGCTGGATGCCCGCGCGCTGGGCTGGGCCGCCATTGACGACCTGCACGACCTGGACGGCCATCTCTTTCTCGGTGTGGAACTTGTTGCGGAGCGACCGCGGCAGCGTGCCTGACTGAAGAACGACGCCCATGACGGGGCGACGCACCTCGCCGTCTTTCATCAGGCGCGCCGCGACCCAGTTGACGGTATTGATCGGGATGGCGAACGAGAGGCCCTGCGCCTGCTGCACGACGGCCACGTTGATGCCGATGACCGCGCCGGACGAGTCCACGAGCGGCCCGCCGGAATTGCCGGGGTTGACGGCGGCGTCGGTCTGGATGATATCCTCGATCAATTGGCCGCCGTAGCCGGGTAGCGTGCGGTGGAGGGCGCTGACGATGCCAGCGGTCACGGTGCTTTGCAGGCCGACCGGGCTGCCAATCGCGACGACGAGTTGCCCCACCCGGAGCTTGTCAGAGTCGCCGAGCTTGGCCGCCTGGAGCTTGACGCCATCAGGCGCGGAGATACGGACGACAGCGACATCGGTATCGGGGTCCTGCCCGACGACCTCGCCGCGCACGTCGTGTCCATCGGCCAGGGTGACCATCACCTGGCGCGCGCCATCCACGACGTGGCTATTGGTCAGGATGTAGCCGTCGGGCGCGAAGATGACGCCCGACCCGGCGCCCTGAGCGAGCTGGCCGCCACCAAACGGCGAGGAGCCAACAACCTTGGTGACGCCGATCTGTACGACGGCCTGACCGACGGTGTCTACGACGCTGATAATGCTCTTCGAATAGGCGTCGAGCGCGGCAACGTCCTGTGCGGGTGGGACCGCGGCTGCACTCTGACCGTCTCGTGAATGTCCAAAGAAACCCATGCTGAACGGCTCCTTATACATGATGGGCAGGGCGGAAGCTCTGGCTCTCTGCTCGATGCTCGCTATTATGGTATACGCATTGTCTGCTACTGCGTTGGATGTGTTACGGTCGCATCGCTGATGGTGGCTGGCGGGCTGTCCAGGGTCAGTGTCTCAGTGTATCACAGCGCACAGAGCGAGCGGAGTGTTGCATAAGGCGAGCTTCGCGGCATGAATGCCGCGGCTAATCCTGGCGCTGATGTAGCCCGCATGTGATGCCGCCGCTCTGTGCGCTGGCCTTGCGGCCCGGCTGGCGGCGTGTTATGCTACAGGGCGTGCGCGTTGGCGCCAGCACATGCGGGACCGTAGCTCAGTGGCAGAGCAGGGGCCTTTTAAGCCTCGTGTCGTGGGTTCGAATCCCACCGGTCTCACCCGTTTTTGCCCCCGTTTCCCCATGTTCTATTTCTCCATATCGTTCTTGTCGCCCCGCCGCGTACGATACAGCTCGACCCAGGCGTCGGTGGCGCGGGAGCGGCGGAAGCCCTGGACCTCACCCCCAGCCCCTCTCCTCGCAGGAGAGGGGAGACCAGAGGCAGAGGACGTTCTCCCCCAATGGCGGCGCTTGCCGGGCAAATCGGGCAAAATCCGCCTTCGCGCTGCTGGACTTGTCTTGTAAAATAGGTACACATGTTCTATATTTGCTGGTATAGTTGACGTTGAGCGGGTGAGCCGGAAGACGGCGCCACGCTGTCCTGTTGCGCATGGTGTGCTTTGCATGCCGCGCGCAGGATGGTGGGGCGCCGTTTTTTCGTGGGCAGATGGGGAAAGTGGAGGACGACGATGGGCGCGGCGGTGGACAAGGAAGATGAGAAGGATGAGAAGGATGGGATGCTAGCGGCGGCGCGAGGCTATACCCGGCGGGGATGGCGGGTGGCGCCAGTGCGGCGGGGCGAGAAGGGGGTGACGCTCGCCCGATGGACGGAGTTACGCCTCGACGAGGACGATCTGCCGAGGTGGTTTCGTGGTGCGTCTGCCCACAACATCGGCATCCTGACGGGGACGCCGAGCAATGGGTTAGTGGATGTCGATTGCGATGCGCCCGAGGCACGCGCGGCGGCGAAAGAGTTGCTGCCCGCGACGGGGCTGGTATCGGGCCGGGCGAGCGCGCCCACCAGCCACTACTGGTATCGCATTGAGGGTATGATCCCGGCGACGACGAAGTTTGGGGATGTGGGGGCGGCCCCCTCCCCCGGCCCCTCCCCCTTGCAGGGAGAGGGGGGACCAGAGGCACAGCCAAAACCAGCGCTAGAACCAGCGCCGTCGCCAGCCGCCGCACTGGTCGCCCAGGCCCTCTCCCGGCACGGGGGAGGGTGGCCGAAGGCCGGGAGGGGGCCGTCGCCCTCTGGCACGCCGGTCGCCTCATTCCCCCTCTCCCAGCGTCAGCTGGGGGAGGGTGGCCGAGCGCAGCAAGGCCGGGAGGGGGCCGCGCGCTACAATACAACAGCCAAACAAACATCACCACACACCATGAAAGGCGAGCAGCGCATGACAAATCGGGAGGAGATCGTCGCCGCGGCGGAGGCGTTCGCGCGCGACGTGCTGACAGGCGAGAGCAGCGGCCACGACTGGTGGCACATCGCGCGGGTGCGCTCGCTGGCGCGGACCATCGCCGAGGCCGAACACGCCGACACGTTCATCTGCGAGCTGGCCGCCCTGCTCCACGACATCGCCGATCCCAAGATCGCTGGCGACTGGGAAAGCGGCCTCGCCCGCGTCCGCGAGTGGCTCACCGCGCACGATGTCCCCACCGACGAGCGCGAGCACGTGCTAGAGATCATCGGCGCCATCTCATTCGCGGGCGGCGCCAAGCCTGCGCCACGGACCTTGGAAGGCCGCGTCGTCCAGGACGCCGACCGTCTCGACGCCATCGGTGCCATCGGCATCGCCCGCGCCTTCGCCTATGGCGGCGCGCATGGGCGCATCCTCTACGATCCGGCGGTCGCCCCGCGCGTGACGATGACCGCCGAGGAGTACCGCACCCACCTCACGCCCACCATCAACCACTTCTACGAGAAGCTGCTGCTGCTGAAAGACCGCATGAACACCGACTACGCCCGGCAACTGGCCGAGCAGCGCCAGCGCGTGATGGAGGCCTTCCTCGATGAGTTCTACGCCGAATGGGACGGCACACGCTAATCGGGGATGCCCAAAGTGGCAAAGTTGTGGCACACTATACTGTATGGCAGATTGTTGGCCGCAGCCCCGGCCCTCTCCTTTTTAGGGGAGGGGGAACCATGCCCCAGCACGAGAGGCGACGGGTGAGCGTGACCTTCGAATATGGTGGGCCAATGCGTCAGCCATCAAGCAGTACGCCGGGCTGCCTCTGGCTCCCCTCTCCCTTTAGGGGAGGGGGTCGCCCCAACCACCCACCGTCCCTAAACACTGAACACTGAAACCTGAATACTGAACGAGGTTACCGTATGGCCCGCG